>NZPK01000060.1 GCA_002693325.1 Gemmatimonadota bacterium
CCAGCAACACCAGGGCTCGTTTAAATCGTAATTCTCAATATAGGATTTTGCCCGTTGTCCTACGTAAACATCGGCATAATAATTAAGTCCTAAAATTGATGGGCGTGCTATATGTGCTTTGTTTTCATAACGATTACGGTAGTCCTCTTTGTAGTCATCCCAAACGCCTTCGTCTTGCCACCAAGCCGTCATGTGTGAGAGTACATGTTGACTAGCTCGTGGACCACCTATTTCGTCCACATCATCCAGTCCATATGTTTTCATTAGGAATTCTCGATCCCTGAGATCGCCGATATGTGGGTGCAAGTGTGTTTTCCCGAAGAGACTAGTTCGATAACCGGCTGAGCGCACTAGTTGCATCCACGTCGGTTGGTTTTCACTCATTTGACTTTGTTGGTTTGTCCACACGCCTGTGTTGTGTGGATAGAGTCCTGTTGCTAGACTAAGCCGAGCGGGTATACANACGGGTGAATTTGTTATACAATTGGTAAAACGTATGCCTTTCTCTGCGATTCGATCCATATTTGGTGTTTGAACCCACCCACCGCTACAATTCATTGCATCGGCTCTTTGTTGATCTGTCATAATTAGAAGAATATTTGGTTTAGTCATTNTAATTGTGTTTAGGATGGTGGAAAAAATTACGTCAAATCAGTTGGGTTGTCGTTTGATAAAAAAATTGTTTCTTACACATACGTCAACATAGNTTTAGAAATATATAGTTGCAAGGTGGTTAGACTGCGTGCGTTAAATATTTTTTACTTTTTATCGTGATGATATCAAAATNATTTGCTGTCGAATGAGCTTTTTTTGTGTTTATGTATTATCGGAAATATTGACTTATCTTCTCGGAGCATGGTTTAAATGAAAAGATGTTTATGCACGTTTATATTCTTCGGCGTTTTGATAGGTGTTACTGATTTAGTTTTTGCTCANAATGGAGTTGTTGCAACTGCAGCAAAGATTGATGGGATTACCATTGATGGAGATTTTTCTGATTGGCCGGAAGGCCTCGAAGAGTATCCCATTGAAGACCCAGCTTTTGGTGAACCGCCAACGGACANATCCGATTTTAAAGCATTCTACCGCATTGGATATGATGAGGTTAAACAGGTCTTGTATGTCGCAGTTACAGTAAAGGATGATTATTCAGTAATTGATACAACTGATATGTGGAATACGCAAGATGGCTGTGAGATTTACGCTTATCTAAACCACTTAGAGGTGCCGTCTAGCGCGGAAAGAGGGGCGTATTCAACGTTGCAATTTTCTATATATGGCAATTCTCGGCTCACATATGGAAAGACGAAACTTCGTGCTCCCTACCTGGTCGAGGTGCTACGTCTCGGAAATACAACCCAATATGAATGGTTAGTAAACGTAGGACAATTGGCTCATGGTATTCGTCATTTGTCACCGAACTCAGCGATTGCTCTGGATGTGGTCGTGGTTGACAAAGATCTGGATGATAGTTTTTCGTGGATGACATGGGGTCCAGGGGTGAATAAGTGGGGATTCGCAGATCGATTAGGGGATATATTATTGGTNTCTGAAAANAGTANACTCAGTAAGGTGTCTGGGAAAATTAATTGGAGTAACCAAAAAACTGGTAACAAAGAGGGCTTTATATACCTCTCAGCTAACGAAACTAAAACGCAACTACGGGTGAAGCCTGATACCACGGGTAAATTCTCTGTTGAATTACCCGCGATGGAATATAGTTTCAAGGCTGGATATCGGCGACACTTAAGTGATTCTATTTCCGTCAAAATTTTACCATCAGAAAATGTTTCTCTTCCCCCAATCTTTTTTGAGGATCCGCCATACGGTGAGTTACACGCAATAACAGGAATGTCTTCTGTTAGTGCAGGGGAAGGTTCGAAGATTGGCGACTGGAGATCTTTTAACATTCATGACGGTATGCCTGGAAACGAAGTTACTGCTATTGCGAGGGATAATACCGGCGTTATGTTGTTCGGAACTCAAAATGGAATGAGTTTTTTCGATGGATCCAATTTTACTGTACTGACGGAATCTGAGGGATTAGCTGGTAATCAGGTGAGTTTTTTCTATCAAACATCAGATGACGCACTCTGGATCGCTACATCCTCCGGTATAAGTCGTTATGTAAACGATAATTTAACAACATATACTGCTCTTGATGGTTTGGCTGGTAATTGGGTTACCTCAATACTTGAAGATCGTGATGGTATTTTATGGACCGGTAGCCTTCATGGTGGAGTCTCTCAATTCAACGGTGAATTCTTTGAAAAGATTGACACTGGTTATGGTTTTAGTGTGAGGGATATCGTACAGGATACAAATGGAATTATCTGGATAGCAACTACTAGGGGACTTACTGCTTATGATGGCGAAGAGTTTGTCAATTACACGATGGAGGACGGATTACCGAGTGATGATATCACTTCTATTTACGAAGCTTCAGATGGAAAGTTATGGGTTGGCACAAAACCTGGGGTAGATGGGGGGAAATGGGATATGGCAGGNGGNGCTTTTTTTATAGAAAANGGGNGNATCGTTATAGCCCCAAGTTTATTTGAGGACCCAACCAATATTCCAGAGTACAACGAGGGATATAGTCGTCGTGAAGTTTTATGTCTCTCTGAAGATTCCTCTGGAAATATGTGGATCGGAACGGCAGGTGGGTTGTTTAAAGTAAAGGACCAACACGTTGAACAGTATTTTGTCGGAAATAACGCTACTGATATTAGTATAAAATCGTTATTTCATGACGGTATTAATCAATTGTGGGTAGGTACTAACGAGGGGATTAGAAGGTATGACGGAGTGGTTTTTTCGTCTTTTTCACTTAATGATTTAAACACGATTGAAGCTACCGCAATTGTAGAAGATGATAAAAATAGCATTTGGGTTGGAACAAAAAATGGTGTCCGGTTTATTGAGGAAGGTAAGTTGATCAATGAAAAAAACATCACCAAACTGTTCGATACACCAATCGAGTATCTTTACCAATCTCTTGACCACGGTCTGTGGATAGGAACACCGTCAAGTATTTATCAATACCAAGACGATCATCTGAGAGAATTTTCTAAAAATTTGATAGATAGAGATAACTCATTCGGGCTTTCTAGTGGATCACCAGTTGCTAAATCGAGTTTATTTGACTCTAGCTATGTGCGGTCAGCATATCAGGACAAAAAGGGTACTCTATGGATTTCGGTTGTGGATGGACTATTTCGGTTCGATGGAGAAAAACATACTCTACTAACAGTCTCCGATGGACTAGGAAGCAATGAGATTAATTCTGTTTTCGAAGACTCCAAGGGGACTTTATGGGTAGCTACGTCAAATGGAATGAGTAAATATAACGGTAATTCTTTTCGAAATTACACTACTGAGGATGGTCTTCCTAGTAATTGGATAAATTCTATAAATGAATCTCCCGATGGTAATTTGTGGGTTGCTACGACTCAAGGTATTAGTTCTTTCGATGGTTTAAAATTTGACAATATAAGGAAACGCGATGGCTTATCAGGAAATCAGGCAAAGGCACTAGTTTTTTCTCCAGATAGTACTTTGTGGGTCAATACCGAAAGTGGTGTTTCATATTTAAAAAACCGTGAATTAAAGCTTTTGACTATGGCCGAAGGTTTGCCATCGAATGAAGTCAATAAAATTTTAGAGTCAAGTAGCGGAGTTATTTGGTTTGGAACTAATGAAGGTATAAGCCGTTATGATGGGTCTATTGTGCAGAATCTACTAAAGCGAGATGGGCTTAACAGTAATCTTGTAAAGGATTTTTTAGAAACAGAAAATGGTGAATTTTGGATTTTGACCGATATGGGTATCACCCGGATTAGGCCGGAGAATAGTGATCCGCAGATATTTATTTCCTCTATTGTTGCAGGAGAAATTTATACACCTGGAATGTCAATTCAGATACCGACGACGCAGAGACAAATTGCGATTAACTTTCACGGACTATCTTTTCAAACACGTCGCAAATTAATCAATTATGCTTATCGATTGAAGGGTTATGATGAGGGATGGCAATTTTCGAGAGAAAATGTTGCTAATTACAACAATTTACCAAGTGGTCTTTACGAATTTGAGGTTAAGGCAATAGATCGTGCGTTCAATTATTCCAAGGAAGTCGCATCTGCTAAATTTGAGGTGGTATACGTTCCAGAAGCGTCATCAATTGGACTAGGAGAAGTAGAAGTTTTTGATATTTTTGCCTCTTTTTATAAAACCTATGAAAGGATGGCCGCTGGTCAGGCCCAGGTATTTAATAAGAATGAAATTCCAATAGAGGCGACACTTCAATATTACATACCAGAACTAATGAAACGTCCCACACAGAAAGAACTCATGCTACCTCCACGGTCCAAGAGTATTCTTCCTTTTCGTGCTCAATTAGACCAAAGTTTGCTAAAAATCTTAGGACAGCGAGTCTGGGAAGCCGAGGTAAAATTGTCTTATGGCGTTAGCGGTCGGACGGTCTCCGTGGAAAAAACAGTTCCGCTTAAAGTCCATGGTAGGGGTGCTCTTACTTGGGATTCAATGGAGAAAGCTGCCGCGTTTGTGACACCAGAACATGCTCCCGTCGTAGATTTTTCGCGAGGTCTAATGTCGAAATTTGAGGATTCGTTGGTTAAAAATGTCGTGAACCAAAATATTCACCGTGCGATTTTAATGTTCGAAGGTTTGAATACTTTGGGAGTTAAATATGCGCCGGACGCAAATACACCATTCCAAAAGACACGTGGTGATGTAGTTGCTCTGGATAATATCCAGTATCCTTTTGAGTTGTTAAGATCTCGTTTAGGTGATTGCGACGACAATACAGTTCTGTACTGCTCCTTATTAGAAAATTTGAATATTAGAACCGCCTTTGTTGATGTTCCCGGTCATATTCTAATGATGTTTGATTCGGGTGTGTCAAAGACAAAAACTTTGGGGCTATTGTTACCTGAATCTATGTACGTAGATTTTCGAGGTACTTTGTGGGTCCCTATAGAGGTGACTGTGCTTGGAGAGGGGCGACTGTTTATGGACGCATGGGAGTTGGGTGCAAAAATTCTAAAAACTGTAGACACAAGTAAAGCGGGAGCTATAACTATAGTTTCAGATTCTTGGGACAAATATCCTTATGGAGACTTGGAGGAGGAATATTCTATCGATTTTCCTGCACCAGATTTATTAAAGAATAATTTGCGAGAGAATCTTGATCGAATTAGCGATCTGCGTAGNAAGTATTTTGCGGCAACTTATATCCAACNTCTGTTAATCGATCCAAGTAATGATTTCATACGATTGAATATGGCTAGATCTCATATTGAGTCGGACGATTTTAATTTGGCTCTCGCACATCTCCCATTGATATCTGGAAAGTTCAAAGCGGAGGCTCTTTATCTGATTGGCTATAGTTATGCAGGTTTGGGCGATTACGAAAGTGCTGCGGTTTACGTTGAGCAGGCGCTAGATTTAAAGCCTGAACANACAGGCTATATGGAATCATTATGCTGGATTTACTACGAAATGATTTCTAACAATTCTAAAATATAGACCGGAAAAGTTGGTTGATATAAACGTTATGTTAAGCAACAAACTTAGCCCACTTGGCATTAAATTTCGGATTTTCGAACACTTCTGGATTCACAACCCCTTTGGGTCGCTTACCCAGAGAAAGATCAAGTATACCTGAACATGCCGTTTTTCCGATATCTCTAAAAAGTTCATTTGTCCATGCTATTGAGTGTGGAGCTAAAATAACATTATCTAGTTTGCCGAATCGGTGAGGGGAGGTAATGGGTTCACTTTCAAAACAATCTATAGCAGCCCCCGAAATTTTGTGATTAAGAAGGGCATCGTGAAGTGCCTCCTCATCTACTATGCCACCGCGACTAAGATTTAGGAGATAGGCGGTAGGTTTCATTAGTTTTAGTTGTTGGCTGCTAATTAATCCATGAGTTTCTTTGTTTAACGGACAGTGTATTGACACGAAGTCGGATTTTATTAAAAGTTCTTCTAAATGTTCTTCGTATATTACGCCGTATTTGGCGCAAATTTCTGGGTTTAAATTTGGATCAAATACGATTGCTTTTTTCATCCCAAAACCATTGAGTAAATTAACTAGAGCTTTGCCGATGCCTCCGAATCCTATCACGCCTAAAGTTTTTTCACGTAGCTCGGAGCCCATAAACTGATTTCTATCATTCCACATGCCTGTTCGTACGAGCCGATCTTTGTCAAAAACATGATGTGTGAGTGCTAACATCCAGGTAATTGTTGCCTCAGCAACGGATCTGTTGACGGCTCCTTCCGAAATTAAAACGAGGACAGCATTGGCAGTGCAGGTTTGAACATCTACATTGTCATAGCCCACACCGAACCTGCTAATGGCTAAGAGTTGCTTCTCATTTTCCTTGATTGAGTCGGAGGTTACACTGGGACTTAGTATATAAGCAACATTAAGACCTGATAATTGATCTGATGTAATTTCCTTTTTATTCTGAGCGAATTTCGAAATAGTTATATGCCTAGATTTTTCGAATATGCCAAGTCCAATATCTTCGTACAATGTAATTCCGTTTTCGTCATAGAAATCCGCACTCAATCCAATATTAAACTTAGGCTTTTTCAAGAGGACCTCATTTTTAAAATGACTCTGCTCTTTATGTATACTTGGAATTTATCGATAAAAAAAGTCAGAGTTACGCCCGTGGGTCGAGACTTGGTTTTTTATCTTGGCCGACAGTATTTAGTATTTCTCTTGTTGTGCTCAATAAGAGAGCAGCATCAGATCCGATTCCTAATATTCGAAATCCTTGATCTTTTCGTTGTGAGAGATTTTCCGTATCAGTAGCCATAATTCCACAGTATTTGTTATGACTATCTATGACATCTCTGATTTCTATAATCTGTTCTGCAACACCAGGTCCTTCCCATTGTCCAGCAAATCCTACGGAAGCTGAGAAATCTGCGGGGCCAATGAAGAAAGTATCGACTCCTTCGGTTTTACACATTTTTTCTACCTGTGGTAGCGCTGAGACATGCTCAATCAGGGGAACTACCAATACGTTTTCATTCGCTTCGCTTGTATGTTCATTAAGACATTGTCCCCAAACCGTAGCACGTTCACCACCTATGCCGCGTCGGCCTGAGGGTGGGTAATGGCAATCGCGGATAGCTTCCACCAATTGGGTTTGGTTTACTATTCCGGGAATAATAATTCCGTCGGCACCTATATCCAAGACTCGCTTAGTAATTGAAGTACTCTGTTCTTGGATTCGAACTAAGACTATTGTATCACTTCGGAGACCAGCGCGGATATGTGCGTTTATTTCCTTCCAGTCTAAGTGCCCATGTTCTGCATCGACGACCACCCAATCTAGACCTAATGCTACAGCTATATCCGTTATGCTTGCTGATTCCAAAGTAACCCAGAGACCATAAACGGTTTCTCCTTTTGCTAATTTTGCCCGAAATTTTTTTAAAGCTTTTGTTTTCATATATTTTTTCCATCTTCCAATAGAAAATTTTTAGATTACGATGCGATTTAATGCAATCTCAGCGTTTGAGGCAGCATAAGAGCCATCGTCCTCTACACATTTTTCTAAGTAAGGGATCGCCTCTTGGGCCTCTTGTCCAATTTTTGCCAGCGTAAGGGCTGCGTTGTGGCGCACCCAACTTTCTGGAGCATTGAGTGCTGCACTTAATCTTAATGTGGTCTCAGTGGAACTGATTCCAATATTCCCTAAAGCTTCGATAGCATTTCTCTGAACCCAGGGTGACGAGTCGTTTAGTAAATCAGTAAGAAAGGGCGCCGATTCTGATGCTTCCTCTCCCATATCGCCTAATATGTCTGCTGCTGCCGCCCGTAGCCACCAGTAGTCATTTGAAAGTAGCTTAATCAGGTATGGGATACCTATAGCTCCAACAGAAGAAAACCCTACGACTGTATCTAACTGACTAGGATTAGTATGAGGCTTTTCTATGTTTTCTTCAAAGTGATTTGTAGCTTGTGATTTTAAAGCGTCAATCAGTATGGGTAAAGAATGCTCACCGGAGTCTCCCATGTGGTAAACGGCCTCTAGTCGTTCTTTTTCTGAATCTGAAAGTAATTTATGTTTTAGTTCCTGAAGAGAATTTTGATGCGTGATTTCAGTATTTTTCTCTCCTCTCATCCAGTCCCAGACTCTAATACAAACCGCTTCGGGAGAATTCCTGGTATTTGTGTCCCAAGTCGGATCATGATGATCCCAAGAGGGTTGATGTGGTTCGCTCATTCTTGTAAAGAGAAATTTAACCATAAAACGGTCGTTTTTACTGTTGTTCGGCATAGCTCTATGCCAAAGATCGTAGTGGACGATGGTAACCGTTCCAGCTTGGCCGCATAGAGGCAATTCCTTTTTTTTATGAGCCTCTAAACTAGTCGTGTAATATTGCGAAGCGGGCAAGATTGATGTTGGCCCCATATCTAAGTTTGTGTCTTGAGGATAGTAAAATGCCATAGCCCATCTAGTTCGGTGGTGTCTAACGTTCTGATCGTCTTCGTAGCTATCTTGGTGCATATTTTGACCCTTCGAGTCGCTAACGTTTTGATGACAGTGACGATGCGGATGGACAATATAATCAGGCCCTAGTAGACTGCTAAGTGCACCATGTACGTTTGGATCTTTTAGGATTTTATATAGATCAGGAATTTCTGATAGAATTCTATTTCCGGGATTGCCTTTTTTACTGTAAAGCGTTTTTATATCGTGGTGTATCTGCTGATGTACTTTTGCAGTTAATTTTGTTTTTATCGTCGTGTAACCGTTAACTATGTAATCTTGAACCTGTTTGTCGTTTAATAGCACTGGTTGTGACACGGCGGCTCCTCTTTACCCAATTTTTCAAAAATACAAAAACACATTATTCGTAATAACTTAATTAACGGAAGACATAAGGTAAATTGGTTCTTAATTAATTTTTCCGAGAGAAAAGGAAGCCGAAATGAAAATTTGGGTTGATGCTGATGCATGTCCAGTGGCAATCAAAGAAATTCTGTATCGCGCTGCGGAACGTACACGGACTCATTTGACGCTGGTGGCGAATCAATATTTGCGTGTACCGGATTCCGAATTCATTTTTGTATTGGTAGTTGAGCCTGAGTTAGATGCAGCCGACGAAAAAATTGTAAAAATTTCTGCCGAAGGTGATCTCGTAATTACAAGTGACATACCTTTGGCAGCTGAAGTCGTGCGCAAAGGGGCGGTGGCGTTGAGTCCACGCGGTGAGTTGTATTCGGCCGAAAATATTGGATCAATTTTAAATATGCGGGATTTTATGAATACATTGCGTTCAAGTGATATAGAGACGAACGGCCCGGGAGCTTTGACACCGTCGGATTGCAACAATTTTGCGAATCATCTCAATCACATATTAAATGAGTGAGACGATTTGAATTACTAGTCCTCATCTAATCTTTGCTGCGATGGCATAAAAAACTCATAACGTTCCGGATCAGCGTAACCGTCTATTTCAGTAATTCCTAAGCCTGGGCTCAGTATTGCCGATTTTACTATTTCTTTGTTGAATTCACTAACATTTTCTGCCTCAAGATATTTCTCTACCGGCATCCACTGGCATTGAGAAATTTCTTCTTCTTGAATTGTAATTTTTTTACTTAATGGACGAAGCCGACAAACGAAATAAATGTCAGACTTCCCGTAACGATATCCGTGCCAATGCCGGAAACATACTAAAGATTCAAAAACCGTCTTTATTCNAGTTTCTTCCAACACTTCTCGTTCGACAGCGCTAGCTAAATGTTCTCCTTCGTTTAAAGTTCCTCCTGGTAATTTAAATTTAGGAGGTCCTTGATTTTGACGTTGATATTTTTCGCTCACCACCAACAATTCAGCCTCCTCGCTAAGGACAACCCCACCCGCTCCAATATAGTGTGAAGAAAACGTTGGAATGAATGCGCCTTCTGACAGTCGATATGTCATCATGGTATAATTTTCGAGGCAATGATGAAAGACAAATCCAAATTGGGCTGCAATTGGTATTAATTGAGCTTTTGAAATAGGTATTTCGATCCANACTACTAAAAACCCCTCTTCACGCCATATAGAAAGCGACTTTTCAAGAAGTATGCTGAAATCGTCTACAGATTGAGGTAAAGAATCCGTGGTTGTTAATACACCGCCAAATGGATTGGTTGAAAATTTTAATGTCTCCATTTATAAATCTCACGTATTAAGAATGAACTAAATTAATTTTTCTATTTTGGTTGTNTCCTNGAAGTTTAGCACGAAAACAGATCCGGGTTGACAGTCGAATTTTTTTAGATCTTCTAACGAACGTTGTTGCCAATGTAAGAGAGCCACAACAATGGGATCTCGATGTGATACAGCTACGACTGTTTTATTAGCGTATTGGATTTTTAAATAATCAGTAAATTTTAAAAATCTTTTGCGAATACTANGTGCACTTTCAATCTCGGGATGGGCTCCTTCTTCGGTAATATATGGATCCGGCAAATTATCAAAGGCTTTTCCCTGAAAACGTCCGATTTGTGTCTCGATAATTCGATCGTCGGTTTCAATTTCCAAATTGAGGCTTGAGCCAATTAATTTTGCAGANTCTTGCGTGCGTTGCATGGGAGAGGCGTAAAGAGTTTGGGGCGGGTNCAATTTTAATTTCTCGATAGCCGATAGAATTTGAATTTTCCCAGTCTGACTGAGCCCAAATCCGGGTAACCTTCCGTAAATTATGCCCGTGGGATTGCTAACCTCTCCATGACGAACTAAGTAGAGTGTCTTCAATTTTATTCTGCCTTTTGAATGCGCCTTAGTGCAACAATATGGGGTTTGACATCTCCCATGTCGACACGTTGCCTATCCATCATCTTATAAAGTCCGGTCAATCGGAGAGCTATGTTTAGTTTTGTCCATTTTAAAACAATAATAACGACCGTAGCGTTAGGCTTCAGGCGATACCAGAATTGTTGCAAAATACGTATGTAGAATCTTTCAAAATCTAAATGTTGGCCNAAACGAATTCCATAGGGTGGATTAGTTATGATATGATCGAAGCGTTGGTTAGGGAAGATTTTGTTTAATTCTCTCGCATCGCCCTGAAGAAACCGGATGTTTTTAGTCAATTTTAGACTGTTAGAGTTTTCCTGGGCGCCTTCGATAATATATGGATCGATGTCACTTCCGTAGAGTGAAAGTCTCGAACTAAAGTGTGCNGCTTCGAAAAGAATAGTACCTGAACCGCAAAAAGGATCCAAAACACATGATCTTTTGGTTGTATCGACCAGTCCTAAGCTTAGAGCGGCGTATGCTATAGATGCTTTAAGTGCCGTTCGGGGTTGAAATTTTCTTGGGAACCTATTGCTGAGAGATCTTTTATGAAGTGGAATACCCACAAAGCAGATTTGTTCAAAAATATCTACNCGAATGTCTATTTCGTAATTTTTTAGATCAACCGGAGTACGGTATTTCCTCCAGAGTGCTCCTCCTGCACGGCGTTCTACATCATTGCTATTGAAATNGTGTTTTCCNGAGCGGTGGGTAGTNACTCGAAAGCTATGCGCCTTCTTTAANATAGGTATATGTAATTTTGCTATTTCGCTTTCGATATGGTCTAATGTGTTGTCCTCTTTTTGGACGAAATGATGAATAGGTATTAGAGCTTGATGAATCGATCGGAGCGTAACAGCTTTTGTATATAACGGAAATTCCTTCGGAGTTTCGACTTTGAGTTGACCATTAAACCCAAAAGGCTTAGTCTCAATTTTCAGGTCGTTGCAACCACAATTTTGAAAATAGGTCCGAATTTCATTTGCGACGATTTCTTCTAAGCCGGGGTCCGAAATTAAGAATACTTCGTTTCTCGGTTGGTCTTGCGTAGTAACAAGTCCAGTAGTAATGTCCAAAATATAGTCTTGAGTTTTCATATGTAAGCAAAAGTAGGGGTATAAACCCAATGGAGANAAATCCAATCCGCGTTGCAACTTGTAACATCCGCTGTTTACCAGCAAACGATGGTCCGAATCATTGGGAACTTCGTAAGGAATTCACTCTTAGAGTCATAAAGGACTTAGAGGCAGATATTATCTGTTTTCAGGAACTATGGCTGCCTCAATGTAATTTCGCGAAAAAGCACTTAAATGGGTATGCCTATTTTGCTGTAGCGGATGAGACAAAAACTGATCGCCCAACCAATGCGATTTTTTATCGAGAAGATAAGTTTGAAGTGGTGTCTCCCGGTGGATTTTGGTTATCTGAAACGCCTCATATAAGTGGTTCCAGTTCTTGGGGTAGTGCTTGTGTCCGTTTGGTAAATTGGCTTCGATTGAGGTGCCGACCAAACGGCAGAGAGTTTCGTTTGATAAATACGCATCTGGATCATGTTAGCCAGACCGCACGCGAAGGTGGTGCCCGATTGATTTGTGAAGATGCTGCAGCTTATGAAAACGATTATCCTCAAATACTAACTGGAGACATGAACTGTGATATTAATAATGCAGCAATATTGCGATATTTTTCTGGAGGGTGGAAAGATACATACGCTGTAGCGCATAATGTTTCCGAGCCAGGGCATACGTTTCATGCTTTCGAAGGACCCGAATATCAGGGGAGTATAGGGAAAATGGATTGGGTATTTGTGAAAGGCCGGGTAGATGTTTTGTCTGCCTCAATTATTGATGTCGATGAACGTGGTCGTTATCCAAGTGATCATTACTTTGTCACAGCCGACGTTCAGATTTGAGACCTCTCGAAGGCTGAAAAAGGAGTGTCTCAACGTAAATTGATTTTTTTTAGCACAGAAGGATGGTCATGGAAAGATTAAAACAAGATGAACAATCTTAGAGAATTTTTAGAAGTTTTGCGTAAAGAGCAAGAGATAGTCGAAGTAAGCACGTCTGTTTCCTCGGATCAGGAATTAGCCGAAATCCATCGCAGGNTTGTGGCTTCCGGTGGCCCGGCATTGTTGTTTACGAATGTAGAGAACGCAGATTTTCCTTGTGTAACGAACTTATTTGGTTCGGCNAAACGTGTTGACTTGGCATTTGGGCATCGTCCTGAGAGNTTCATCAAGCAGATTGTTGATATTGCCCAAGAATTACCAAGTCTTGCTCCACAGAAAGTTTTGTGGCGCAACAAGAATATTGTTCCTGAACTTTTTCGTATTGGTATGAAAGATACCAGTCGAGGACCTTTAACTGAAGTGTCACATTCGCGACCAGATTTGATGCGGATTCCTATGCTCAAAACATGGCCTGAAGATGGTGGCCATTTTGTAACTTTACCACTTGTATATACTGAGCATCCCGATTCGGGTCATCATAACCTCGGTATGTACAGGATGCAAAGGCATGATGCTCAGACTATGGGCGTTCACTGGCAGATTCAAAAGGGTGGAGGATTTCACCATTACGTTGCCGAAAAGAGAAACGAACCGTTACCCTTAGCCTTATTCNTAGGTGGCCCTCCGGCACTCATTTTATCCGCAATAGCGCCTTTGCCTGAGGATCTACCAGAACTGATGTTAGCTTCTCTACTCCAGGGTGAGCGTNTACGCAGAATCAAGCATCCGGATTTCTCATTACCCCTAATTGCGGAGGCGGAATTCGCCATTTGTGGAGAAGTGCCTGCGGGTGTTCGCCATGCTGAGGGTCCTTTCGGTGATCACTACGGTTATTACTCCTTACAACATAATTATCCGGTCCTCAACGTTTCGCGAGTTTTTCATCGTAAAGATGCGATATTTCCAGCCACTGTAGTGGGCAAGCCTCCCCAAGAAGATTTGTATCTGGGTAGTTATATTCAAGAATTGATGGCACCACTAAGTAAGTTGGTAATGCCATCAATTCGGTCCATGTGGAGCTATGGGGAAACAGGCTATCACTCATTATCGTCGATTGCAATTGAAGANCGCTACCCGCGGGAGGCAATGAAATTTGCTTTCCGAATTTTAGGAGAAGATGGCGGTCAGCTAAATCTTACAAAATTTTTGTTGGTTGTAGATGCTCCGTTTGGATTGGAAGATTTTCGCAAAGTATTGGAATATGCTCTTGCGCGAACGCAACTACAGACGGACTTGTTTATAATTGCAAATTTGGCTATGGATTCACTNGATTATACCGGTCCGGAAGTCAACAAAGGCAGCAAGGGGATTTTGATTGGGGTTGGTGATCCCGTCCGAGAATTGGCTAGGAGTTTTGAGGGCGAATTGCCAAGGGGCGCAACTGCTGTAGGAGTATATTGCGGGGGATGTTTGGCGGTGCAAGGCCCGTCCTACCTTCGTGATGAACGTTACCCTCAGTATCTGGCTCGTGATCCCCATCTNGCGGGATGGCTTCTAGTTTTTGTTGTGGATGACGTCACNGTCGTGGAAAAAAACATTACTTTCTTGTGGAGNACCTTTACTCGTTTCGAACCTGCTTCAGACGTATATGCCAAAGAAATATCCTTGCGAAGACACCACTCTTGTTACGAACCACCTGTTGTTTTAGACTGTCGTATGAAGCCGGGTTACCCAGATGAAGTTGTTGTTGATGAAACTGTTATGAAGAAAGTCACGAACCGTTGGGACGAGTATTTTCCTGGAGGTGGGGTTNATGGAGACGAAGATCCAATGGGTTACAAGGGTTTTGAGCGTTTAGGTTAATAGCGGAGTCGTTCTTTATGGAAGACACTTTGGAATATTTGGGAATCGAGGAGCTTTCATCTATGCTTAGGAGGCGTGAAATATCGCCTGTTGAATTAACGGCATACTTTCTAAACCGTATTTCCGAATTCAATCCAAAATTGAATGCTTTTATCAAGGTGTCCGTTGAACGAGCGGAGGAGCAAGCATTATCCGCCGAAGCTTTAATGGCTAAAGGTCATTTTATTGGTCCACTTCATGGTATACCATTTGCCTTAAAGGATTTAATTGACGTCAAAGGCCTCGTTACTACGGGAGGCTCTATTTTACGTCGCAATAGATCTGAAAATACGAACGCTTTTGTTGCAGATAGGTTGTTTGAAGCAGGTGCGGTAATGCTTGGTAAAACGCATATGGTTGAATTTGCGTTTGGAGGTACGGGCGTGAATCATCACTATGGAACACCTTGGAACCCATGGGACTCAGAAGTACAGCGATTGCCTGGAGGATCTTCGTCTGGATCGGCAGTTGCTGTAACCGCTGGTATGATACCGGTTGCGATAGGTTCAGATACTGGAGGGTCCATTCGAATACCCGCGTCTTTTTGTGGTATTGTAGGTTTTAAACCAACGTTTGGAACCGTTTCTAATAAGGGTGTTCTACCTCTTGACCCCACGCTAGATACGCTTGGACCGTTGGCGAGAAACGTAGCTGATTGTGGACTTTTACACGAAATTATGTCGGGCTCCAACCCAAATCATTCAGATTATTCGGTATTTCGTGCACAGAGTCTTGATGCAGATGTAAACGATCTGATCGGGGGTTTCCCTAAAGAGTATTTTTGGTCTGATGTGGATAAAGAGACCGAGACAGCGGTTCGGGCGTCTGCCCAGGTCTTTTCAAATTTAAATATACGGGTCGATGAAATTTCTATTGAATGTCTCAACGATTTAACGGAATGGCGGCGTGGTCCTAATACAATAGCAGTAGAAAGTTATTCTTTTTACCGAGAAGAATTAGACCGTTATCTAGATCAGTTTGACCCGATTGTTTCTTCTCGTATGNTGGCGGGAAGAGANGTATCGGCGGTAGATTTTCTTGAACAGAGGCGTAAATTGGAAAATATTCGATNTGCAGCGTTGAGGGCGCTAGAATCGGTAGATTTTTTAATTACTCCTACCACACCGTTCCCAGCGCCACCCTTAAAAGAGGTAGATAATGATGAAAATTACCATGAGATTAATGGCATGTGTCTGCGGAATACCAGCGCGGTTAATTTACTTGGCTTCTGTGCTATAAATTTGCCTATTGGATTAACCCGATCGGGCTTGCCTATTGGATTGCAGTTGATTGGAAAACCTCATGAAGAAACGCGTTTGTTACAATTAGCTTATGCTTACGAACAGTCTATAGGGTCTTTTGTTTTGCATCCTGAAATGAGCGTATTTGAGTAAGTGATAACTTGCCAAAAGAAAAATCGGCGTCTATATTTTTTGGTAGTATTCTTAGTGCTCCCATCGTCTAACGGTTAGGACCCAGGGTTTTCAACCCTGTAATCGGAGTTCGAGTCTCCGTGGGAGTGCCATTTTTTAGGCTCCTTTTTTGAATTTCAGGAGCCCGATCGCGAGGGATACCTTATTTTGCAGGTATCCCTCTTTTATTTCTTCGCATCATATGTCATCTTCGTCTTGATGTTACTGGTTGGCTTCGATCCTTCTAACTTCATAGTTTTGTTTATTTGGCGTCCTATTTCGGTGCTGTGTATTTTGCTCGTTGAAGTTTAATTTCGGGAATTTATAGTTTGCAAAGGCAGCTAGTAACGTTTTGCCAAATCTGACAACCGCTCTTTTAGGAGATTGATATTTATGGCAAATTTATCGATGGTGGATAAACAATTTTTTAAGGATAATGGTTACTTAATTAAGCGAAGCGTTTTGAGTTGTGATCAGGTAGAAGCTGCTCGTAATTCTTTGTGGAGTGGTATCGATGCCGATAGGGATGATCCTTCGACTTGGGTTGGTGCAGGACCGCGTGTACCATGTTCAGGAAGTGACCCTGCAATAAACGCTACGGTAAACGAATCTCCCGTTTTTTCCATGATGGAGGAAATGGTTGGGCATGATCAACTTCAATCGGGAGTGCCGGGTCCGCATCTGGTGTTTCCGTCTGGTGATGACCAGTGGTCCGAACCTAAGCATGGTCATTTAGATGGTTATTATACCCCCACGAATGGTGTTCCAGAAGGAACTGTAGGATACATGACTTTGAATGTAACTATATATGTCGAAGACATCGCCCCCCGTGGTGGATGTTTTACGGTATTCCCAGGAACGCATAAGATGGCACACGAATACTTCAAGACTAAATCTCTTTTGTCAGTACGAGGGGGATCGTCTCAAGAAATCTGGTCCGATGAAGAGATGCCTAAGGCGGTAGAATTTACGGGGAATAGAGGAGACGTCTGTTTTTGGCATGGACAAATGGTCCACTCTGGAACGAAAAATGTTAATGAGAATATCAGGATGGCTTTAATTGGCCGTTTTCGAAGGAAAGATAGTAGTGACATTTGTTTTGAAACGCCGGAGGATATGTGGAAGTATTGGGAGGGGATACAATAGTGCAACTTACATTTAGTACGACTGTTTGTCCTAAGTTGCTGTTGCCGCAAGCTTTAAGTGTAGCCAAGAGTTTAGAATTTAGACGAATTCAGTTAGAGCGCTCCAATAGTGCTAGCAGTCCGATACACGAGGATACGTCTGTAAGAATGGTAAGGGAACGTTTATCTTCTGCCGAGATAGAATTGTCAGGTCTGACTATTCGGTCTTTGACGGGACGAAAAGCGGATAGCAATGAGAGGAACCTAGCCTATAATCTCAGACAAATTGAGTGGGATATTCATTTAGCACGAGCTATAGGGACTAAAAATATCGCCTTTTTTTTTGGGTGGTGGGTCCCGAAGCGTTTGAAGATTTGGTCGAAGGTATAAAAAGCCTTATTAACCGCGTACCCGATGTGAATATGGTGCTAATAAATAAGGAAGGTAGTTGTTTTAACAACTTGGACGATGCTCGAGTGGTACTTTCGGAAATTCAAGATCCTCGTTTTCAAATAAGGATCGATACAGATGAGTTTTTGGCTTCTGGCGAAGACGTGGTTGAATATACTGCTGCGATTGGTGATCGAATTGGAGAGGTAGCGATAGGATGTGGGCACAAATTTGACATCGAAAAAGAATATAAAAACGAAAACCTTATAAACGACTTATTTGTTCGGCTCAAATCTTTGAATTTTAAGGGACCCGTAATTATTCAAAAAAACTCGTTGCCTATTGAAGAGAGTATAGACTTTGTGCGAGAAGTACGCGGTAAGATCCAGAAGTTGATTAGTTAACCAATAGGATAGGTTACGTAGCTCGTACACTAGTTCTTGGAGGCTGTAATGAAAGATATAGTATTTGATGACTTCCGTAATTGGATGTGCGATCGCTTTATAAACTCTCAAAGTCGACGCGCAGCAAAACTTTCACCAACGTATTTATTGACGCATGAAAGTGGTATCGTTGGCGACGTTATTAATCAGATAGATCGAACGGTATGGTCAAAATCTTTGTTCGACTTGTACTCGGATCGAATTAAGGGTGCTGAATTACTTTTTTATGTTAATGATTATAAAAAAACGCAAACACATCCAATGAAATTAATTATCAATGGAAGTACGATCGTTCATCGTCAGGACCCAAACCGGATGCTGACAGGGGGGTGGGATCGGAGGCGTATTAATGCGAAATATTTGAAAAAAGGTAAGAATGAATTTGTGTTCGCTCAGAATGGAATTTTATTTGTGGACCCCCATGCTGAAGGTGTTGCCGAATCTAAATATAGTCATAGTGAACGGAGTTTTGATGCGGGAGCGAATTGGCACACCGATGCTTTAGGTGAAGAATTTGATGTCCGAGGTGAATACCTTGTGCGTCTTCGCGTAAATGGTTTCCCACATCAAGGCACTATGACGTCACCGGCCATTGATTTAGCTGATCACAAAAATTCGGGAAAAATTATTTCTCGGTTTTCTATAAAAAGTGTTCAGCTAAGCGGAGATTTGGAAAAACCAACTGGTACGACAATATTGTTTGAGACTCGTTCAGGATCGACACCCAGTTTTAATCCGAGAAAATGGTCTCCTTGGCAACCCGGTACTCGGATAAAAACACCTGGGCGCTTTTTGCAGATAAGGGTTTTCTTGAAGACCAAATTTGCGGATAAAACACCAATTATAAAAAAACTTAATCTAACAATTCATACTGAACAGTTGCCAAAACCTAACGAGTTAATAGAGCTTATTGAAAGTGATCAGCCAGAATTTATTTATAGCTCATACTCTTTTGCCTATTTACAACCTCACCTGCGTTTGGATCGTCTCCGTAAACAGTATTGTTTAGACGATGTGATAGCTTCAGGAAAAACAGAAATAGAGCAATTAGCATTACTTCGCGATTGGGTACATAGCCAGTGGTTAGGTTGGCAATCCGATAAATATCCCTATTGCCCTCCCTGGGACCCGTTGGAAATACTTGGGACGACAAAAGGGAATTGGGGATTTGGTATGTGTACTCATTACGGAGCGACTTTTGCTGGTTGCGCAAGTGCTTTGGGTTGGGTGTCACGTGTATTAATTGTCGATCATCACTGCTTGGCAGAAGTATGGTACGAAACTGGTCAGAAATGGATTTTGCAGGACGCGGGGCCCTGTCGGGAATATGATGCAAATTACGAAATAAACGGTGAACCTATCAATGCGCTCGAACTCCATTACGCTCTCAATTTAGATGAAGTCGATAAAGTCATGTCGAATAAATTACCACAAAAAGTTATTGAGCCAATGGATCGTTACGTAGAAACTTTTTGTCGGTTTGGAATACCGCTCAGAAACAATCATCTGACGCATGCAGAACCAGCAGAGTTGGATCACGGCTATCGACAATACCACTATGATGGTTACTTGTGGTGGTCTGATAATCCTAATCCGAAATATTCTGAGTATTCTCTTCAAACAAGCCGTCCAGGTGACTTTTATTGGTCTATTAACCAGACCAGAATTTTCACGAAGGTCGCCAATAAACTTGGAATGTTGCATCTCCACTTTGAACACAACATGCCTAATTTTTCTTACTTTTCAGTTGATATCAAAGGTAAACAGATAGAAAAAACCGATTCCATAGAATTGATGTGGGAACTGGATATGGGCATAAATGAACTTTGCGTAAGAGCTGTGAATATGTTTGGTCGCAAAGGTAGAGTCGCTAGAATTGTTGTAAACTATAATAAGTGAATTTGTAAATGAAACTATCCATTTTTACTGATGAGATTAACTCTGATCCCACAAGGGAGCTTGAACTTGTAAAGGCGTGGGATATTAAAGCTGTTGAAATTCGTGGGCTAAAAGGGGGTCGTTTCCCAAGGGTGGGAGATGATGAGTTACTGGCCTTGAAAGATGTTATTTTTGATGCTGGAGTGGCTGTTTCGAGTGTTTCTCCGGGATTGTTTAAGTGTCGGTTAAATGATTCAAAAGTTGATGTTGAAATCAACACGTTATTGCCTCTGGCCTGTAAATGGGCACGTATACTTAAAACTAATAGGGTCTCCATTTTTTCCTTTTTAAAAGAAAAAGATTTGGTGATAGAACAAGTAGTAGAGAGGCTTGCGTTATCAACAAAAATTGCTCGTGAAGAAGGTTGTAAATTACTTCTTGAAAACGAAGCTTCTTGCTGGGGGGGAACAGGGCGTGAGACGGCCGAGCTGGTGAGAGAGGTTGGGTCGCCTGATTTGAGATTGTTATGGGACCCAGGTAACTCGGCCCGTTCTGGTTCGAATGATCCATTTCCTGATGAATATGAAGAGGTAAAAGATTTAATAGATCATGTTCATATTAAAAACTTTGAGCCAACTTCAAGAGCATGGTCATTGATCGAAGAGGGTGTGATTGACTGGCCGGGACAGTTGAATGCTCTACTAAGAGATGGTTATGCGGAGTATCTGGTGGTAGAAACTCATACTAGAGATAGGCCGAATGGAAAGACGAACTTAAAAAATCTAGATGCTCTTGAGAGCAATAGTTATGATAATATCTCTTATATCCGTGAGAGGTTACGGTGAGCGGGTGAAAGCTAACTTGTTGGCTACGAAAGCCATCCGGGGTTTTTTTTGGAATGGAAGTGCGTCGTTAATTCAATTGGTCACGTTTACGGTAATCTATGCTGTTTCGGATTTAAGTTCGCTTGGTCATTTTGAATGGGCTCTTTCCCTTATTTTGCTATTGGCTATTGTTGGAGAACTAGGTTTGGGTGCTGCTTTGGTGCAATTAAGGTCTACTGGGGATTTGCACTTTGCAACAGCTTTCTGGACAAATTGTGTATGGGGCACGTTTTTAAGTTTGGTCGTTTATTTGTCTTCTCCGCGACTAGCATTTTGGCTTGGTGGAGAAGTCTACGTAGTTTTCGAGAATTTATTTAAAATCATGTGTTTAATTATTCCGTTTGCCTCAATATCTTCCATCTTTCGAGCGCGTCTTCAGCGCAATCTAGATTTTGCAAAAGTAGCTATTTCGGAGGTAGTGTCTGCTGTCTGTTTTTCCGGGGTTGTTGTAGCGATGTTTTGGAAGGTTCCAGGTTTTGGAGTGATGATTCCAGTGATCGCATCGGTCTTTCGTGAGTTTAGTTTATTGATTGCTTTATGGTATTGCTCTAAATGGTTTCCTACTTTGAATTGGCGATGGCACCATCTTCGGAAATTGCTTCATTTTGCTCTTCATTTTACTGGCTCCAGAACAATTGCGTATTGTAATACGAAGATAGCTCACGCATTTGTTTTTCTACCGTTAGGTCCTGCAGCGATGGCAATTTACACCTTTTCTGAAAGGTTGACATTAATGCCTCTGACGCGTCTTGCTACGACACTTAATAGGGTCACTTTTCCTGCATTTTCACAAATACAAGACGATGATGCTTTATTACGTAGCGCATATTTACAGGCTGTCCAGAGTCTCATAATTACTATGGGATCTCTGATATCAGTGATGTTTGTATTTGCTCCTGATATTTTCTCTTTCCTTGGAATGTCACAGGCGTATAATGTTTTGCGGATTTTGGCTGTCGCCACTTTTCTTAAGGTTATCGGAACGATGGTAGGATCAATTTTTATGGCTAAAGGAAGAGCTGATTGGTCCTTTTACTGGTCGGTTTTTAGTCTAATTACACTTCTACCTGCAATGTATTGGTTAGGTGTGCCTCGTGGCATAGATGGAGTAGCTACCGTGATAGCGGTGTCTTCTTTGTTTTTTCTTTTGATTTCACAGCAATTGGCAAATAGTTTGATCGGGTTAAGTTTTTGGGACTATCTGAAAAATGTATCTCGGCCAATNCTCTTTGTATGTCTGTTCCTTTTGTTGATGGCTTGCTTACGGCCCTTANTAGGTGGATCCGGATGGGGNTTCCTACTTAAGGCTCTTGCTTTGATGTTACTGATAGNCCCNGNTCTTTTACGTTTGGTTGTATGGGATTTATGTTTGGTTTTTTTNAAGAAATTAAAAGGATAATGGTCTATTTGTTGCTTTGCAAAGTAGTATGTCTTAGAGTATGTTCTTCTTTGTAAATTTGTTACATCGACGATCCAAAGGAGTTGAAGATGAGTGAGAAAAATGGTCACACGGGAAATCAGACGGGGACATTACGTCTTAAAACAGGCTTAGCNGAGATGTTAAAAGGTGGAGTTATCATGGATGTGGTAACAGCCGACCAAGCTAAGATAGCTGAAGACGCCGGAGCCGTTGCTGTTATGGCTTTGGAAAGAGTTCCTGCTGATATTCGNCAAGAGGGTGGGGTAGCTCGGATGTCGAGTATTGANAAATTGCGTGAAATTATGGAGTCAGCTTCGATCCCCGTTATGGCAAAATGTCGGATCGGACATTTTGCAGAAGCTCAAATGTTACAAGCTCTAGGTGTCGATTATATCGATGAAAGTGAGGTGCTTACGCCTGCTGATGAGGCATATCATATAGACAAGGTGGCTTTCGACGTTCCGTTTGTCTGCGGATGTCGAAATATAGGCGAAGCTTTAAGACGGATTGGTGAAGGTGCGGCTATGATTCGCACAAAGGGCGAAGCCGGATCGGGAAATATTGTAGAAGCTGTGAGGCATATGAGGACAGTAACAGATGAATTGCGCCGTTTAACGACATTGCGTCCAGAAGAATTAATGACGGCGGCTAAGGATTTGGGTGCTCCGTATGAGATTGTTCTGATGGTTGCTGAGTCGGGTAATTTACCCGTCCCTAATTTTGCTGCAGGTGGTGTGGCTACCCCGGCTGATGCTTCGCTAATGATGCAGTTAGGTGCTGAAGCTGTTTTTGTGGGCTCTGGTATATTCAAATCCGGTGATCCTGAAGTGCGAGCCAAAGCTATTGTAGAGGCTACTACCCATTTCGAAGATCCAGATGTTCTAATTCGTGTGTCAGAGAATTTGGGAGAGGCTATGGTTGGGATTAATATGGATACTCTCGATGAAGCGGATAAACTTCAGACACGGGGCTGGTAAGTTTATCTGTTATAAAAACTAACCCCGTTTCCTTTGATCGTGGAAACGGGGTTTTCTTTTTTCGGAGGTTAATTTTTTAAATTTTGTTGATTGGTGTATTGTCATTACAGGGTGATTATCGGGCGCATAGACGATCTTTTGGTGAAATAGGTGTTTCAACTTGTGAAGTTAAGAAGCCAAGAGATTTAGATAATCTGGATGGTTTGGTTATACCTGGTGGGGAGAGTACAACTTTGATAAAGCTAATGGAGTCATCTGGTTTATGGTCAGCAGTGAGTGACTTTGCAGCTAGAGGAGGCGCTTTGTTCGGTACCTGTGCAGGTATGATTCTACTGGCTGATCAAGTTTATAATCCGCCCCAACGCTCGTTGAGACTAATTAATATTGCGGTCGAACGTAACGGTTATGGAAGGCAGATTGATAGCGCGGAAACGTATGGGAGCTTCCCCCAGTCCCGAGATAATCCAGAATTAGAAATGGTTTTTATTCGAGCACCTCGGATAGTGAGTATAGGAGACGAGGTTGAAACATTAGCAACTTGTAATGGAGATGTAGTTTTAGGACGACAAAATAATGTACTTGTAGCGTCTTTTCATCCGGAACTAACTTCGGATTACCGTGTTCATAGTTACTTTATTGAGATGGCGAGTTAGCGATTTTCAGCTGCTAACATGAGTGATCTGCTCCGATCATAAAATTCCTCGAGTCCCATTTCTTTTAAAAAGACAAAACCTCTTGTTGCCCGAATCATAGGGCTAGGATGTTCTTGAAACCAGTCGCGTCCCAAACAAATTTTAAGCTTTTGATATTGATCTACCTGAACTCTTCTGGCTAATTCAGAGAACGGACCATCATGTTCATAACTGGGAAAGGAAGCTTCGCTTTGAGACATGAATGTATTCATGAATGCACTATGCATAACAGAGAGCATATTTAGTGAAACAGGGACGAAAATATTTGCCTCACTGGGATGAAACCGAAACCAGACATTTCGGTAACCCCAAACCTTTAGGTCTTGTTTATTGTGAACGTTTTGAAAACGTCGAAGTGCTTCTGTGATTGCTTGTAAAACTTTGTAATGTGTATCTGGACCACTAGCTTCTGGATCAAGAGCTACGCTGACGATGTCGGGGTCTACATCGTTGAGAAGGTCTATGACTGGGGCAACATCGCCTTCAACTGTTGGCTCTTTAGTAAAAATATCGCCTGTATAGAAACTGAGTCTTAGGTGTTTAATACTTTCGCAACTCCACCCCAGATAACCCCACGTGCATTCGGCTTCCCATTCCCGACACATACTCTTGAGACGTTGGATTGTTTCGTCATCTTTTTGTCCGGGATATTGATTGTTAAAATAATTTTCAAGTTGAGATATTTGCTTTTCGATGGACGATCGGGTCATATCGCCGTATAGCTCAGTAAGGTTCCTAAGAAAACGTCTGGCCATTCCTTCAGATTTCATGTTGGAGTCGTCTGCTGCCACCCCATCCAAAAACTGCCAAACATCTCTATTTCGTCCGCTGATATAGTCAGGTCTGAAGTAATTTTCTTTAGCTAATTGATTGTATTCAGGGGTATCAATGAACTTTTTTAAACGTTTGATATGGTCTAGGATGAACTGGTTTGTAACAGCTGTGAAGCCACCGGTCAAACATGAGAAGTAATGTGTGTTATTGTTAGGGCGGGTATTTCTTACGATATATGGCCAATAGCCTAGCATAAGGTCATCATGATGCGGTTCTGTATGAAGGAACCTAATATTATTGTGAGTTTTTGTTCCTCGTTCTATCTTTGAGATCAAGATATTATGAATTTTTTCAGTCAGTTCTTCTGTACTTTCCGACCGNCGTTCAAGAAGAATANTACCAAATCGGTCGTTNAGTAGATCTGATTTAGTCAGATCTACTATTCTTTTTTGTTGTTTTACAGCAATATCGATTATAATTTTTTCGGCTGTTTCGTTACTCAATTTTTTATGTTGTGATATCAACTCGAGTTGNCGTTNCTCNAGATGTTTGGCTGCTCCTAGTGTAATNTAAAATCGTGCATTAGGGACTTTGTGTAACGCAGTTGCAGGAAACTGTATATCTTGTGGAGATTGTATGGCATCTGCAATGATGTGCGCCTTAGCTTCTCCCGCAGCAATTATAAGGGCGCAGACTTCTGGGTTATATGTTATCGTACCTAACCCAATTGTTATCACTAGTCGTTTTCGTGAAACTTCTATACCACCTAAGTCGCCTGCGGCGGCGGCCTGTGTTTCATAATTGACAGCGGTTAGTCTCGTCGTGCTGTAATGGTCCGATCCACGTACATTAAAAGCAATATGACCGTCAGGTCCAATACCCCCTAAGAAAAAGCCNATACCTCCTAAGNCTCTAATCCGTTGTTCATATTNTTGACACCACTGGTCTACACGGATTANTACTTGTTGTTGATCCGCCTCTTTTTGTGTTAAGGCNGCTCGATATCTAAGNGTGAGGTCGACTTCGCCATCTGGCCAAATGGATTCGAGGGTCTCATTCGGAGGGAATCCCATCTCTTTGTAATTCATTAGAAGAGCTTTATCCGGATTCATGCCGAAACCCGCGATATAAAATTGTTTGACGTAAGAGTGAAAGCTATTTTCCTGTTCAGGATCAATTGGATAAAATTCATCTATTTGGACGAAATGGAGCGAATTCATTTCAGGCTTAATCTGCGTATTAAGACCCCAATCGTTTAACTCGGCTTGAACGTCTATGTTGTCCCAGTTTTCAACCAAATGGGTAACCCAACGAATAAAATGCTCGGGTGTTTTTCCCGTCGGGAGTGAAACAACCCCTCCGGGATTAGTTTGGACCCATTCGATAAATCTCATAGCTGCTAATTTTCCCAGAGTAGGAAAATTGTCAACGATGATAGTTTGTATTTTTTCTGTGGGACTGTAGGATTCTGAAAATGGTGAGGAATTAACCATAAATTTTTCTACTGGTGTTAACATAGTTGCCTTCTTTGGGTATTTAAACCTGATTATGCCTTGTCATTATTTTGGTTTAGGACCTGGCGAGTTTTTCTTGCGATCAAAAGCTCTTCATTGGTTGGGATGATCCATATCTTTACTTGGCTGTCGACATGAGATATTTCAGATTCTTGGCTATTATGTGTTCGGTTCCTAACAGAATCCAATAATATTCCCATTCGTTCTAATCCGTCGATTATGAGATGACGTAGAAATGTACTGTTCTGTCCGATTCCACCAGTGAAAATTATTGCATCAACGTGTTGTAAAGCTGTGTATAAGCCACCCAGAGCTTTCCGAATTCTGTATGCAAAGACGTCTAAGGCGGTTTGTGCGTCTCCATCGCCATTGAAAGCTAATCGCTCTAGTTCTCTCACGTCAAAAGATGTCCCAGAGAGGCCTAGAAGGCCACTTTGTTCCTGTAATATAATCTCTATTTCCTCAACACTGATACCATCGCGAATAAGGTGAAAGATAAGACCAGGATCGATATCGCCTGAGCGAGTTCCCATCGGAACTCCCTCCAATGGAGTAAAACCCATTGTCGTGTCGATACACCGACCGTTTTCAATAGCTGATAGAGAAACTCCATTACCGAGATGACATGTAATACAACTAAAACGTGCCTGATCCACCATTAATAATTCAGCACTACGTTTGAATACATATTCATGTGAGGAGCCATGAAAGCCAAAACGGCGTATTTTTTTTTCAGTATAAAGTTTCTTTGGAATAGCATAAAGAAAGGCTTTTGGTGGCATTTTTGAGTAGAATGCCGTGTCGAAAACAGCAATGTGTGGTATTGATGGATATCGGTTCTGGGCAGAAATAATACCATTTAAGGAAGCGGGATTATGTAGTGGTGCTAGAGAAACACACGATTTAATACCCTTAATTACGTCGTCGTTTATTATCGTTGGTGATGAAAATAACTCTCCACCATGTACAACACGGTGACTAACACATTTAATTTTTTCAGAATTTTTACTTTTCTCATCTAATATGTTTGATACTAGGGAAAAGGCGTGTTGGTGATCTGATACGGATAATTTATGATTTTCTGTTTGTTTACCAAATTTGAAATTTAANCGACATCNCTCTGTTCCTATATTTTCGATTTGTCCAGAGGTCTTCGTNACATCGTTTTCGTTAATCAGACTAAATTTNAGTGAGGAAGATCCGAAATTCAAAATAAGTATCACGAGAAATCACTTTTACATAATTNGGCTGCAGCTTCATCGACTAAGAAAGTACAGTCAGGGTGTTGTCTGAGGAAGCTTGCAGGACAATTTGGTCCTATTGGTTCATTAAGTGCTGCATTTATAGCACTAGACTTGTTTTTACCTGTTGCAAGTAACAATATTTTTCTTGCTTCCATAATTGTAGCTATTCCGACAGTTATAGCTTGAGTAGGAACGTCAATCTTTTTATCGAAAAATCGACTGTTGTCAGCAATTGTTGTGTCAGACAAATTTACCAACCTAGTCCGACTTTTTCGAGAAGATCCGGGCTCGTTGAATGCAATATGACCATTACTTCCTATACCAATAATCCAAAGATCGATCCCACCTAGATCAGTAATTTTTTTTTCATAGTTTTTTGCCTCAGCTATTGGGTCTGATGTGGTCCCATTAGGGAGTAGTATATTACATTTGTGTATATCGATATAGTTAAATAGCTGCATATGCATATAGTAGTGGTAACTTTGCGTGTTATTTCTATGGACTCCATAATATTCATCCAAATTGACAGTTCTTACCNGAGCCCAACTTCTTTGCCTCGAAACGTGTATTTTAATTAGTTCACGATATGTTTGTTGAGGCGTGGATCCTGTTGCTAGACCGATTACGCTATTTTTATTCATAAATAATTGTTGGTCTATCATTTCACTGGAAAATTTCGCCACTTCAATTTTGTTTTTTAAACANATTTTTTGAGGTGATTTGGATGTATTTTTGGTCATTATTGTTTTGTATTCACTATGTTGTTTGATTCTTAAATGTAGCGAATAAATCTTTTGAGCAAAAAAACAAATCTAAAATTGCTTTGAAGATTTGATGTTAGACCAGGATCATGACTTGTCAACCAGTTTCTAATTTTACTATGTGTTGGTCATAGTGCTGAATTTAGTGATGATTATTGTAAAAGTTTAGTCGAGATAGGCTANTTGGAATGGTGAGTGTATTATACTATNAGCGTATAAAANCGATTACATTGAACTTCAGAAAGCAATTNTTCCGCTATTCAATNTGGTTGATTNNGCATTGATAGAGATTGATGCNGAGTCCTTTTGANAAAATCATAGGTAAGGAATAATCTTAGAGTAATTCTTTTCAATACTTAAGTCGCGCAATGTCCGTAGTTGNGTGACTGCCAAAGTCCACCCAATTTTTCCTTCATTGTAGTCTTTGTCAAAGCTCGGTGTATGGTCTGGGTCTATACCACCTTTATAGCCGGTTTTGGCAAGTTCGAGCATGCACTGTAGGGGGTCGCAGTCTCCATCGTCAATAAATGTCTCTACATAGCGATAGTGGGGTACCTCTGTTCGAACGTTCCGAAAATGTACGGAGGATATTCGATCTCGATTTCCCCATTTTCTTATAAGGTCTGGCACATTTTCTCCCCACTCTGTTGCTACACCGGTATCGAAAAATAGACTGTTTGCAGGACTATCCATGAGCTTAAGAAGCTTTTCAACGCTGGCAGCATTCCAGACTGGTTGAGCAACCCCTCTATATACTGGAACTGGTGGGTCATTAGGATGTAGAGCAAGACGTATTCCCGCTATTTCAGCTTCTGGAACAACAATCTCGAGAAAAAATTTTAGATTTTCCCACATCACTGTACTGGGTTTTTCTCCAAGATCTTTTATTGGGGAGAGTTTTTTTATTCTAGAATAATCGAAGTCTCGAAGATCTGTTCCACCGCGTCCTTCGCCTATACGAGCACTGTATCCTTCAGACGCCCTAAGTGCGGTGAAGTTGTATGTTAAAACGGAAAGGCCGACTTGAGAAGCAATGTGTATTCGTTCGATAACATCTTCAAGATCTGCCAGTCGGCCCTCTTCGCCGAGTAAAATTGATCTAGAAATAGGTAATTCAATTTCAGTTGGATCTAAATTAAACGACCGAACTTGGTCGCAAATACAATTTAACTCATCCTTGTTCCACTTCTTAGGCATCGGGAGTGGTGGTTCTTTTTGAGCAGGTGGAATGAGTGGACGTAGTTTCAAATCGGAATTTATAGAAGGTGGTATATTAACTTGTTCTACTCCAATTTGTTGATAAAAGCGTAGGGAGTTTTCGTCAATATTGCCCAGAGCTTTGCAGATTTTCATTCATGATCCTTCAAGGGAGGCTTCTCAAATGATTCGATGCTGCCAATCTGCTCCAGGAGGCTACGCAGAGCACGAACTGCTGTTAAAAAGCGCTCTGGACCACTACCACCGTAGTCTGGGTCATCGGCTTTGAGGTGTGGCTCTATTGATAAAAAGCCGTTGAAATTATTGGCAGTAGCTTGTTGGAGAATTTTTGCCAAATCACCATCGCCGTGTCCGGCAGGTACTACTCTCCCGTTTTTTGCTAAAGCGTCCTTGATGTGAAAATATTCAGTGTGATGTTTTAAATTGGGCCATGCATCGATCAACGGCTTTATACCTGCTTGGACAAAATTAGCGGGATCGAATGCTAATCTTAATCTAGGGCTATTTAGTGTTTCCATTAAATCGAGACAGCGTGCCGGAGTCTCCCCGTAAATGTTCCTTTCGTTTTCATGTAAAATAATGCATTTGGCTATGTGTGCCTCATAGAGCATTTGCTTGAAAAAGGTAATAATTTCTCCTCGACATAGATCTGGATTTATTCCTTCGTGGTAAAAAGAAAACACACGGACATATGGTGTACGAAACATTTTTGCACGTTGTAATGCAATTCGGAAATGATTCATATGGTTGGTTAAGTCAGATCGAATTTGTACTTTCCCAATAGGTGAGCCGATAGAGGAGACAGATAGGTTGGCTTTGTCCAATTTTGATTTAAAGTCGAGAGCTTGGTCATCATTTATTTCAAGTATGTTTCGCCCGTTAACACCTCTCAGTTCTAAATAGTTGATTTTTGCCTGTATTAAAGTTTCGATTTGTTCATCAGGATCATTACTTATTTCATCCGCGAAGCCTGTTAGGACAAAACTCATAAATTTTTCTCTTTCGGTGGAAATGGGTCTAAGCACGAGCCAGATGGACGAATTTTACGAGGTCTCCAGATAAAGTCGATATAAGATTGATAACTCACATTTTCTAACCAAGGCGTTTTGAGTCTGACTTGGCCTTTATGACGAGATGTCAACGCAGCTTCGAGTATTCCAGAAGTTAACAATGTGCGTTCAACTGGGTATTGCGATTTTTGAGTGAGGAACATTTCCTCGCAATTTAGGGCAAGGTAACTAAAATGTGCATAGGCTCCATCATCTCCTCCGTGGCCTTGTAGAAAAAATTCGCATGCTTCTATTTTCCCGTTCACGTTCGCAGCATAAGCTAAATCAGACACATACCCATTTAGCATAAGAACTGACCCGAGTGTTTTGTCGCGATACTCGATTAAAAATAATGATGGATTTTCACAATGAGCTTTCATGGATCCATCCGGTTTGTTTTGAATTTTGGAACATGCTACTTCTGCTAATTCAAAGGAAAAGAGTCCATTGTCGGCAGCATCCCAGACAGAGTTGCCCTCAAGGCAAGTTACAGAGGAGACACCGCTTTCTCCTCCTGCGCGTCTCTCAATCATACACTGTAGAACCTCTAATGTATGAAACCCATATATGTCCAGACCAGAAAAACCGATAGCAACGGCCTCCTTAATGGGTGATTCTAGGTCATGTTCTATCCATGGATTACGCCAACCAACAGGTAATGATGAACCAGCCATTAATGGCGCTCCAAGGTTTTTTGCTCGGTCATACATCCATTTAGAGTCGGACCAGCTGTAAGAAAGGTGCTTATCATTAAAAATTGGGATTGCTTTTCCTGAAGTAGCTATTGCTCCACAGATTTGTTCCATAAAATATCGCCGTGGATAGAGGTGTTGCTCTTTTTCATTCCATGCATAATCACCATGTTCGCCAATTAACAAAACTCCGTCTACAGCTAAATTATTACCGCCCAAACAAAGTGCGGCCATTATGCTATTGTATACAGGAATGTCATTTTCTTTCGCAAGATTAAGGCCTATATCGTTTTCTGGTATTTGGTCTAGGTATAAGCTGGCGATTTTCACCCGAGGATTATAAAATCCGTCATCTGTTGGAAAACCATGTATAAATTTGGTTATGATAACATCGGCATGAGATCGTGGACGATACTCTGTAACGATGGCTGCTATTTTTTTCATTTTAATACTGCCATTGCTGCAAAGAGTGCTTTGAGATATCCAACGCTGTATGCCATTCCTTTGGTAAGTGTTCCTTCGTCACCCTCCAAAGTAGGAATATGGTCGGGATTTATACAACCATCGAAACCAATCTGCTTTAGTTCCAGCAAAATTTTTGCCGGATTCATGTCTCCGTCATCTAATAACACCTCTTCAAAACCACCGGCAGTCGCTAAAGATCCTCGTACATTACGCAGGTGAATCATAAAAAGGCGGCCTTTTCGCCCATAATTATGGATTTCGTCTAAGACTAGAGGAGATCCGCCTGCCTGTGCACGAGTTCCGCAACAATAGAGGTAACCTACTTGCTTACTCGGAAATGCATCAATTACCCGATGATATCCAAGGCTTCCCAGCGGTGTATCAGGAAATGGTGCATCGGATGGGTGTATAGCCAATTTGATACCATATTCTTCGGCTATAGGCACAAGTTGACCATATAGGTCGCAGAAACGTGACCACCATTTCTCTAACTCCTCGGCAGGTGGTGGTCCTTGTGTATTATTTGCAAGGGCCAAACTCTCAGACCTATATTTATATCCTCCGCGGTGCGGGGCGTTCCACCTACGAGACATCCATGGAAAGACATCCCCTTGTAGGCGCTGTCTGGCAATAGGTATTCCAGCTTCAGCGTATACCTGTAATGCATTTACAGTATTTTTTAATTCATTTTCACTACCTTCTTTTTCTTTCATAAATTCGTCGGTTATATCTGGGAGTGTAACACGGTTGAATTCTAGCCCCCATGATTTTATTTTTCGTTTTATTTTTAATAATTTGTCTAAATCAGGGTACCCCTGCTCTTTGACGCCTGGGAAAAAATCACCTTGACCGAAGTCTAAACAGTCTACTCCGAGTTGAGTTACAAAACGCAGATAAGATTCTGAGAGTTCACCGTGCCAAACGGAAATTTTAAACATTTCATCACCTTAATGATAAGGGTTCAATTATTAGCCGAAGAAAGTAGCTAACTGGTTCCGCACAGACAAGCGATGTATAATTAACGGATGATAACCTCTTATTCTGTATATTTTTGGATAAAGACAACCGAACGTAGTCAAAATTACCCCGCTATTGCCACCAATAAGAAATGGGAAAGCGGAGCTCTATTTGATTACACGGGCAAACATAATTATGGATGTTCGCTCACTTCTGGTTCGCTTTATGGATGGGCATTTGTACTTCAACCGAATGGTGCCTGGGCGTGGAATATCGGCGATGGGGAACAAAGATTAGATTACCAACCCACAGGTGAACGTCAGAGAATTTCTGATGGTAGGTGGCATCTTCTTGCGTTTTCAGTTGATGGAGAAGATTTTTCTGCAAGACTTTATTTCGATGGAGTTCAGGTAGCTCTTTATAGTTTGGCCGCAATTAAATTTGCGGATCAGTCACCTGGATCCTTTGGNCTCTTATTTGACCAAGATGAAGTTTTGCATGAAATACCAATAGTTTTGAATCATGTTCAGGTTTTAAAGGTNTTTAAAAAGCGTTTTNNTCATGTACCATTTGTNTATCCAAAATTTGAAGTTAAGCGTAAACTTCGGATTATGTCTTGGAATATTTGGAATGGGGGGCGTGAAGATGGTAATGATGTTGGTGTTCAGCGAGTTACGGAAATCATTCAAAAGACTGATGCCGATGTGATTGCTATGCAAGAAACATATGGTTCCGGACCACGAATTGCTGATGCTTTGGGTTACCATTTTTATTTGCGTTCGTCAAACCTATCNATAATTAGCCGGTTTCCTGCTTTATCTCATCATTCTTATTTCCTGCCATTTAACCTAGGCGGTGTTTCTTTACANCTTAGCTCTGCGCTTAGTATAGATGTTTTTACATTATGGCTTCACTATCTGCCTGATTTTTGTAGTGATGTCCTTTTGGATGATATCACNAAGGAAGCCTTAGAGGCGGCTGAGTGGGATACGCGAGCGTATGAAATGAAACAGATCTTAGGTGAAATTTCGAAAAAATTTTCAGGCCGCCGACTTTTTCTTGCAGGTGATTTTAATTGTCCTTCTCATTTGGATTGGACTGAATCTGCTCGTCATTTACACAGAAACCTAACGGTTCAATGGCCAGTAAGTAAACAGATAGTAAATGAAGGTTTTTCTGATAGTTACCGAGATATTTATCCTGATGAAAAAAAATATCCCGGNCATACATGGACTCCTCGTAATTCCAAAAGCTGGCAGGACAGAATTGATTACATCTATTTTCGAGGAAGCGGGGTTCGGTGTGTAGATGTAAAAATTTATAATACGCATGAGGTACTATGGCCTAGTGATCACGCTGCCGTCTGTGCTACATATGANATTGACGAATGATTAAGNGGNTGGTTTGGCTNCAAGCGGCACGGATTACATCNGCCATTAATATACAGTTGCCNTTAGCATTCGGTTCCGGCCTTGCGTATTTTGTAAATGATTCAGGTTCTGTTGAAAATTTGTTATGGTTATTCTTTTATGGTATTGCAACGCAATTACATATCGTTTTTTTAAANGATTGGACNGATAGAGTTGCAGACTCTTTGAATGAGAANCCAACTGTNTTTTCCGGGGGATCTCGAGTATTAGTTGAAAATAAATTGGATCCACATGAATTAAGAAATGCTGGTTTGGTTTTTGGTTTTCTTGTATTAATCTGGTCCACAACGGTGGCAATTTCCATGATACGCCCACATCTTCCATTAATATGTGTTATCGGCCTTAGTCTTTTTTGGTTATATAGCCTACCTCCAGCTAAGCTAAATTATCGTGTTGGTGGTGAAATTTTACAGGCTCTCGGCGTTGGTGCAGTCCTTCCTATAGTTGCTTTCTATTTGAATACGGGCACAGGAATAGAGACTGATNTTGCTATNNTTTTGATCGGTTACGTTTTTCTCCAATTTGCTGCTGCTGTGGCTTTCACCTTACCGGATATAGAGGCAGANGNGAAGGCAGGAAAAGGAACTTTTGCAGTTTATTTTGGGGTTAAAAAAGCAAGGGTNNTCTCTATTTCCTGTTCAGTAGTCGGCCTTATTATGTTGAGGNTCTGTGGTATTCCTGCTGAATTGATAATGTGTACGTCTTTACCATTGGTATTGATTTTATTGAGTCTCGTAGTAATTGACACACAAAATAATATTATGTTTACAGCTGCTATGTTAATGTCACCTGCTATTATTTTTGCAATGTTGTTTGTTTTGTACGTATTTTCAAACTGAGAAATATTGTTTATAAAAAGATTATTGAGTATATGGCATACACTGTAAAAATGAGTGTAAGNGATTATGAATGTGATTTACAGGGTATTGTAAATAATGCTGTATATCAAAATTATTTGGAACATGCACGTCACCTTTATTTGCAAAGTAAAGGGATAGATTTCTCAAAATTGCATAAGCAAGGACATGACCTTGTAATCACTTCTTGTAAAATAGAATATTTAGAATCATTGCGTAGTGGAGATGATTTTTTGATTGGTCTGCGTGTTTCGAGAATGGGTCGTATTAGGTTTATTTTTGATCAAGAGATACGACGACCAAACGGAAATATTGTCCTAACAAGTAATTTTGTTGGCACATGTTTAAACCATTCTGGACGCCCAGGTTTCCCTTTGGAAGTTAATGCGNTATTTGAAGCAAGTTAAATACCCAATTTTAAGCCAGCTTTTAAAGCTAGATTTNTGCATTCTTCTAAACTGGTAGCCACGATGAGAGCAGTACAAAACTCTGTTAATTCGGTTGGTTCTGTTGTAAATAATATCCCACGACTAATTTGTCTCTCATTTTCAGTTAATTTAATTGGAATTTTGTCATAAATATTTTCGGACCATTGTGCAAAATTATAGAAACCTGCAGAGATGGCTTCACGTTTATGTAAAATCAACCAAACCGCGGTTCGGGCCGAATTTACGCGAAACTTTAGCGAATGACCGACTCGTCCCATAGTCCATCTCGGATTNATTTCGACGATTGGTTTTAATTNAAGTTGTTGATTTGCATTTTTGTAAATGAGGGCATCTATACCAACCGGGCCGGTGTAATCCAGCTTAGCAATGGTTTGCCCGATTTCGTGGCTGAGTGCTTCTCCTAATCTATGTAGTTGTTTTGGCTTTTTTCCATCCCCATATAAAAACTTTTTTGTATCTAAAGGTAAACCGGCAANCATCTTGCTTACGAAAGTCGCTCGATATTGTCCCCGAGCGTTAGTGCAGAAACGCGTCCATCCGGCGTAATTTATTTTTTGGTTTTCCGTAATATCAAAATGAAATGATAGATCAAGCACTTTATTAAGCCATGGCTCGACAATTACCTCTTTATGTTTTTGGATGATGTTTTCTAAATTTTCAACTTGATCTTTGCGGAGGATCCCTTTTTTTACGCGTATTTGACCGCGGCCTGAAGATGCGATAGGTGTTTTTATTATAAAGTTACAATTGTTCTTTAATACTAACTTCATTACTTCGTTGATGGTTGTGCATTTAATGCCTACAACATCAGTATTACAAAGCCACTTCTTTTTGTAGTTGTTCAAAAATTGTTCTAACTGAGAGGCGCTCCAGATTTTGGAATAAATATCCTTCCACTTTGAGTCCCATTTAATAGGTCTATGCTGTCCGGTGTNTTCTGCTAGTGGCTGAAGAAAAGCTGCACTCTGAGGATTCCANCCCCAAGGTTTTAATTCATGAATTGAACCGGATTTCCATGAACGGAGCTTTTTCATGTTTTCATATTCAACATACTCTGGTAGGTTGAACCCTGAACGACTAAGTTTTTTTAAAAAATTGATAGANGGTTTTTTTTCTATTAAAACTATATCATCTTTCTTACAGAGTAATGTGGGAAGTGCTCTTAAATCACGTTCTAACTGTTTGATCTGCTTTGCGGTTGTTTGATGTGACAGAGAATTGGTGATTTCTTCCTCACAGTTCCCGTTGAACCAATATACATCGGGGCGGCGCCCTCGTGAGCGTGAGTATACTTCTAATTCATCAATGAATTGGTTACTAAAACCAGCTTTTAATCGGCCATCGCGATTATAACCGATACCTTTTGCTCTAGATGGACTTAGAGGTTTTGGTAATGCTTCTAAGTAAGATTTCCAGGTGTTTGAAGAATNGTTTCGCCATTTGTTAAACCAAATTAATCCATGTTTGACATGTCCAATCTCGTCTTTGTAAATCTTTCTTAAAACATTTGCAGTGTCCGTGTCTTGAATTTTTTCGTAAATGCGTGCGTAATGTAGTGAGTAATCTAAATTTGCTTGTTCAAGGGTCATGCTTAGGCCAGTAACAAAATCTTTGGGGCTCTGCATAGATTTTAAAGTACGCCAAAAATAGTCGCTTACGGGGATCTGGCCGAATTCGACACCGATTTCGGCCATGCGTTTTCNATACATTCTCACGTGTTGTTGTTCATCTTTGAGTGTTTGGACAACACCTCTCCGAAAATTAACTGGTGCATCTTGAAATTTAAGTATNGCAAGGGCCATGAGTTCAACTGCTAATAGTTCATGATTGGCAAAAAAATGGAGGACGAGCCCTCTTTCTTTTTCTGAATGAAATTTACCTACTTCACGAAAAGATGTAGTTTCGCGTTGATTCCATTCATTCAGACCTAATCCGTAGGGTCTNCCAGGAAACAAGGGTAGGGTAAATTCATTACGTANNGAATCCTCGTAATGGTCTAATTTACAAAGTTTATCCTCCCATGAAGAACCGAAGAGAATACGTTCACACCATTCATTAATTTCCATATGATTCAATTTATAAATTGTTCAAGATAAATGCGATACTGCGAAGTAAATTTGTTTAAAAACTTGAATCCTATCACCTTGAGACTATCGCTTGTGCTTCGACTATGCTAATTTAAGTCGACTAAACGGGCAGTTGAGAAACTTTAGGAGGGTTTTAATGAAAATTAAAGGTATAGAGTTAATACATCTGGATGTGCCTTTTACGGACCATACTAATCAACATATGAAGTATTGGTTGCCTCATTGGCAGATTATACAATTGTGCAGAATCGAAATGGACGATGGAATTATAGGTTGGGGAGAAACGATTCCTAATTATACGTGGTCAAAAGTCCCCGAAGACATTCACGAGCGTGTTGTTGGTAGGACGGCTGCCGATTTGATGTGGAATGATAGCCTTGGTGCAGGTGTACAAATGGCTCTCTTTGATGCTGTTGGAAAAAAATTAGGTGTACCGGCGCACCGACTTCTTGGAAATCAAGTACGNGAGTGGTGTCCTCTTTCATGGTGGGCTATGGATATGCCATCGCAGGATTGGGCTCGTCAATGTTCTGATGCAGTCGAAGCAGGATATACAACGGCTAAATTAAAGGCACGTACTTGGTATGACCTACATGAAGCTATTCGTGCTATAACTGAAGTTGTCCCATATCATTTTAAATTAGACCTGGATTTCAATGGAACTCTTGGTAATGCGGCCAGTGCGGTNGAATTTCTTTCAACGCTTGAGCAGTACGAACAGATTGCAATGATAGAGACGCCGATTCCACAAGGAGATGTCTCTGGGAATGCTCAGATACGTAATCGCATAAGTCGGCCTGTGGCTATGCATTATGGAAGTCCGCCGATCATGACAGCTTTACGCCATGATGTTACCGATGGTTTTGTTGTCTGTGCGGGTGCAAAGGGTGTTATGAATCAGTCAGCAATAGCCGATGTTGCTAATAAGCCATTTTGGCTTCAGTTAGTCGGGACAGGAATTACTACNACGTGGGGAGCTCACTTAGGTGCAGTCTGTCCTCAAGCCAAGTGGCCTGCGATTACCTGTATGAACATTTGGGATGAGAANCTACTAGTAAATCCNATAGAATTACGAGGTGGATTTTATCAGGTTCCAAGCCTACCTGGACTTGGAATTGAAATAGATGAAAAAGTAATTAATGATTGNCGAGTAGAACATACATGGGTTGATACGCCACGACACGTATATCGTTATGCTCGGGCAAATGGGGAAGTTACTTATTATGGTTGTAACAAACAGGAGTTACACAATATTTATCCCCGAGATGCTATGCCTATTTGCGAAAAGGGTTCAGAATGTTTGCCCGTAGAGGACGATGGTAGTGAGCAGTTTGACTCACTTTATAAATCGTTGCAAGAAGGTCACACTATTCGCAGATCTGAAGGTTAGTATGTTTATGAGACTAATTAAGATATTTACCATATAGTAGGTTAAGTGCTTCTCTTGTTTCTTTAGGGATTATCTTAGGATTAGTTAAAATTGCGTTTTTTGCTGATTGTTGGCAGGTGCAGTGGGTGCTTCTGGGTAATGATTTTGCCAACTGTAAAATAATCTTGTGAGCGTTATTGGTGTTTTTGTTCATAACTTTTAAGACGGTCTCAATATTTACATCGTCTGCTTCTTCATGCCAACAGTCGAAATCTGTTCCCATTGCAAGCATGGCATAGCATAGCTCTGCTTCTCTTGCTAGTTTTGCTTCTGGTAAAGCTGTCATACCAATTACTGAAGCATTGACGGTTTTGCGATAAAAATTGGACTCTGCGCGAGTAGAAAATTGCGGTCCTTCCATACATATGTAGGTTCCACCATCAAAAAATGTCATATTCTCTATTTTTATTGCTTCTATAATGTGCGAACGTAACTTATTGCAGAATGGATCGGCAAAGCCTACGTGTCCGACTATACCTGCACCAAAGAAAGTTGAGGGACGATTACCCTTTGTCCGGTCGAATATTTGGTCTGGTACAATCATGTCCCCAGGGTTGATGTGTTCATGCATAATACCGCAGGCGCTAATAGCTAAAAGGTTTGTTATACCTAAAGATTTTAGCGCATAGATATTTGCTTTGACAGGTATTTCTGAGGGAAGAAGGCGATGTCCTTGACCATGTCTTGGTAAAAAGAAAACAGGCCGGTTTTGTATTTGAAGTTCGATTATATTGTCTGATGGTTTACCAAATGGAGTTTTAATTTCGTGTTCCTGTATGATTTGAGACTCCGGCATTTTATAAACGCCTGATCCTCCTAACACGCCTAAAACGACATCATTTTCTTTTTTCATATAACTACTTCCTCTATTTAAAAAACAATTTTTCTTTTTACTATATTTGTATCACATTGACAACTACTGATATTTCCTTGGGAAATGATAATATGAGTTCACGAGCGATTAAAATTGCTTTAGAAAAATCCTTACAAAAACGTTCAAACGCAATAAATTTTTAAAAATAGGTATGATAAATATTTTAAATATTGGGTGTTCAGAAGATTTCACGGAGAAAATAAGTGGTCATATGAAGAATTATAAATTTTGGTTGTTACTGTTCTATGTGTTTTTTATACAAGATACGGATGCGGAGCCGGTGGTGATATACGCAGCTGCGAGTTTAAACACTGCTGTTACAGAAACAATAGCGAAATATTCTGGTGGTAAAGTCAAGACATCTTTTGCGAGTTCATCTACTCTGGCTAAACAGATTTATTCTGGGGCATCGGCAGACATTTTTTTTTCTGCTAATAAACAGTGGATGGACTACCTAGTGTCTGAGGGTTTAATAGAAAAATCGTTACAACGTAATCTTTTGGGCAATGAGTTGGTGCTAATTTCACAGAGTAATGCCGGTGTCGGTTCTTTAGATTGGAACAATCCAAAAAATCTAATTTCTGCCTTGCGAAAATCGAGGCTAGCGATAGGTGATCCCACCCATGTACCTGTCGGTTTATATGCCAAACAGGTCTTTCAAAGCCTTGGTTGGTGGGAACAGATTAAGACACGACTGGCCCCTGCACCGAATGTATTGGCGGCACTTAATTACGTAGTTAGAGGTGAATGTGAAGTAGGAGTAGTCTATATTACGGATACATTTTTGACTGATAAAGTGAAAATAGTGGGTAAAATGCCTAAGTCGCTTCATTCACCGATTATTTACAGTGTCGGAGTCGTAGCAGGCAGAGACAGTCCCCAAGTGCGAGAATTTTTCGAGTATTTGGCGTCTTCAGAGTCAATTAGATTGTTTGTTCAGAAGGGGTTTTCCTTGTTAGATAGTGAGGTTGTCGTAGATGTTGACGGTTGAAGAATCACAAGTAATCCTGCTCTCGCTGCGTGTTGCATTTNNCTGTGTTTTCGTAACAATTCCNCCGGCATTAGTTTTGGGTTGGGTTTTGGCACGTTGTGATTTTCCATTTAAGCTACTTATAGATGGCATTTGTCATCTTCCATTAGTGATGCCACCTGTAGTAGTTGGTTATCTCCTTTTGATTGCTTTCGGTCGCCAGGGAATTTTGGGTCCATGGTTAGAAATTTTTGGTTTACAATTTGTTTTTAATTGGAAGGGTGCCGTAATATCTTCTTCAGTCGTGGCATTTCCATTAGTGTTACGCGCTGTTCGTTTAGCCATAGAAGATATTGATCCNAGAGTAGAAAGAATAGCGCGAACGTTNGGTGCTTCGCCCATAAGAGTTTTTTTTACTATAACTCTTCGTATGGCTATGCCGGGATTAATTGTTGGATCACTATTGGCTTTTGCAAGAAGTTTGGGAGAGTTTGGTGCGACNATCACCTTTGTATCTAATATAGCAGGAGAGACTCGAACGATTCCGGCGGCAATATATACTTATCTGAATCAGCCCGATGGCGAGATGGCTGCGTTGAGACTTGCTTCCTTCTCTGTTATTATCTCGTTGATNGCATTAATAGTNAGTGAGTGGTCGGTCAAACGTTTACGTAGAGGTGAAATTGCTACGGATTGAAATAGAAAAGTCTCTAAACAATTTCCAATTATGTGCCAGTCTGCTTTTAGATGCACCGACAACAGGTTTGTACGGACCTTCTGGGTCCGGAAAAACTACGTTGCTAGATTGTATTTCTGGTCTTAAAAAACCGGATCGTGGCCAANTTATTCGAAATGGTCNNGTTTTATTCTCATCTATACAGGAGATCTTTCTGGCTCCGGAGAANCGTAGAATAGGCTATGTGTCACAGGATGAATGGCTATTCCCGCACCTTATAGTTCGAGAAAACCTAAACTATGGTTATGATTTACTTTCCTCGAAGCACCGCCGCTTTTCATTTCAACATGTGGTTGAATTACTTGAACTAGGATCTTTATTAGACACATATCCAAAATTTTTATCCGGAGGNGAGCGAAGACGGGTTGCATTAGGTAGAGCTATTTTAACTTCGCCTGAATTTCTTCTATTAGACGAACCCTTAGTAGGTTTGGACCAAGGCCTCAAAGGAAAGATCGTTCGTTATCTAAATTATATACGGAATGATTTACAAATCCCAATGATTTATGTNAGTCATTCTCTTTCCGAAGTATTGGAGCTTACTGATGAGATTGTAGTAATANATAGGGGGAGAATTGTAGCCAATGGCAGTTTCTTATCATTGATGTCGAAGCCTGACTTGTTGCCTCTATTCGATCGGCAAGGAATAGAAAATATTATTCGTGTTCGAGTAGAAGTTTCGGCAGATCTGTCTGGTTTCTGTAGTGTTAAGCTAGAACAACATACACTGAAAATACCCAAATGTTCGATCGANCANGGACAATTTTTGCTGATTGGAATACATGCGGACGATATTATAATTTCTCTCGAGCGACCAATAGGTATGAGCATAAGGAACGTAATTTCAGGTCAAATCATCCAAATAATTGAGAGGGATTCTATTGGTTGGATTCATGTTGATATAGGTCAACGCATATTGATAAAAGTAACGCTTCAAGCAATTGTTGATTTGGGACTACATATAAATCAGAGTGTGTTCTGTTTGATTAAGACACATTCAATAAGAATAGGACCGAAAGTTGATTAATTGCGGAAATATAAAAAGCTATTCTATCTTTGTGATAAAATATAATAACAAGTAAATTATAGGCTGTCGTTTCTATCACGATGCTGTTTTGTCAGTTTTGTTCAATTGGCGTGGTCTAACAATTAGTTTTTTTTGTTTATTACTGTGGAGATTTTTTTTGATGAATACGTTTAAGGTAGCATTACTTGAAGGNGATGGGATCGGTCCGGAAATTGCTTCCGAAGCTGTAAAAGTGCTTCGAAAAGTTGAAGATACTGGCAGAGCTAAATTTGATATAACGACCGCTCCGTTTGGTGGTGGAGCTTACTTTTCGCATGGTACTGCTTTCCCTGAAGAGGCAAAGATTGTTTGTGATGATGCCGATGCGATAATCAAAGGTCCAATTGGTCTCAGCAAAGTAGAGTCGGATAAGATACCTGTAGAAGAGCAGCCAGAGCGAGGAGCATTATTGCCGTTGCGCCGTCGTTATGATACGTATGCTAATTTCAGGCCAGTTTATTTACCCAAANGACTTGGTAGTTTTTCTCCATTACGTTCCGAAGTTATTGGCGATGGTATAGATATTATGATTATCCGTGAGTTGGTTGGTGGTCTTTATTTCGGTGGTAAAGAGCGGGGTGAAAGCGGGGGAAAAAGGTATGTTAAAGAAACATTGGAGTATGATGAGGAACAAATATGCCGAATTATGCATATAGCTTTTCAAGAGGCAGAAGCTCGCAAAGGGCTGTTACACAATGTACACAAGAGTAACGTTCTTATGTCGAGCGTATTATGGAACGAGGTCTTGGAAGAGGTAGCTTTAGATTACCCAGAAGTAAGAGTTGAGCATGTTATCGTGGATGCGGCGGCAACGGCACTCGTACTTAGTCCAAGTCAGTTTGATGTAATGGTAATGGAGAATATGTTTGGCGATATTTTATCCGACCTTGGAGGAGGAATATTAGGCTCTCTTGGCCTGATGCCCTCGGCCTGTATTGGACCTGAAAAATCATATTATGAGCCATCTCATGGCTCAGCACCTGATATCGCAGGAAAAGGTATCGCGAATCCTTACTCAATGATTGGGTCTGTTGCTCTAATGCTTGATAAGAGCTTTGGGATGAAAACGGAATCTGATGCCTTATGGAATTCGATGCAACAGGTATTCGAAGATGGTTTTAGTACAGCTGATTTATCGCGAGGTAGTGAAGAGCTTATCAGCACTGCTGAGTTCGGAGATAAAGTCGTAGCCACGCTTGAATCGAAATTGTTTTGAATTTTTAAGTGAGTTATGGTGTTTCCTGTTTTTTAATTGAATTTAGTAGCTTTTGCAAGGTGGTGGGACGATTGATGAAGCTTTCTTTTTCGCTTTTTGGGAGAGACTTAAATAAATATTCTAAGCGAGATGCCTGACTTCGGTCACCAACTTCAAATTGAGACACAAGCAATAAGGGTCCACGACCCCTGAGATACTTAGCGCTTCGCCGTCCTCCTTGTTTGTGTTCATTGAATCGTCGCTCTACGTCTGTAGTTATGCCTGTGTAGAGCGTGTCGTCGCAGCATCGGATTATATATAGATACCACATAGCCAATAGAATAGGAATGTGTACATTTCCTTGAGAGCTAAGACCCTATGGTGCGGTCGCATTCCCGGCCTTGTACAAATGTTTTTGTAAAGTCATAATAATTACTTTTGAAGTTTGTTTGATCTAGTAGGGAGTGCGTTGACATTGTGATCTGGTCATTGGAAATATTGATACACTTAAAATCAAAAGGAACTTCTACAAAGCTGCTGCTAGTAACTAAATACTTTCCCTTTTGTTCGATACGAGTATTAATATGACTATGCGCACTAAGAATACATTGTAAGTTGCGATGTGTTCTCAGGATGGAATAGCCTTTTTCTTGGAAAACTCGTGGTGGTTGATGTAAGAGGTTTTTTAGGCCGGTCTGTTCAACTGGTACGCCATGAAAAGGACTATGAGTGGAAAGAACGTGTACTCGATTGGGGTTTCGCGACAGTTCATTATTTATAAACTTCTCCTGTTCCAACAAGAAATATGGCTTCTGCACGTCATTCCAGTGGTAGGGCACAGGTCCCCACTGATTTGGCACTACATGAAGTGAGCAGTCTGATGTCTCAATAGAAAAGTTTATTTTTCCTAGAAAAAAGTGTGGTGCTCGATCCAACCACATCTCAACCGCGTTCGAACATGTTAGGTCGTGGTTACCCAGGCAAAGGTAAACCGGCACAGAGAGTTGAAAAGCCTGTGCTACAAAATCTATATTTTTTCTACTAGTAGAATCTATCATATCACCACCGTGTAGGACGAAATCGACAGGCCCTTTTTTTGCTATCCATTCTTCCATTGCTCTAAGCAATTCGGGTAGTTTGTTTGGTTCGGCATGTTGCATGGAATAGCTTGGCTTGTCAGTACCCCAGTGTGTATCAGACAAATAAATGAAGCGTGTCATCGCAAATTAACCACCTAGGATGTTAAAAAAGTGCGGAAGTCAGCTTTGCTCCAGCTGCTAATACAAATTAAAAACTTACCTCTGCAAATGCTATTGTCTCAATACGTGAGTAAATGATCGGGTGATGCGGGCGAAGTCAATTCGTCAAGAGGCGGAGCGAATTTGGTCAATTCAATTCCATCAGCTGCGGTTTCGTATTCTTCTATCGTGGGCGTTCTTCCTAGAATAGCCGAAAGGACGACCACTGGTGTAGATGCCAGCAGCGACTCACCTTTCTTTCGTTCCGAATCCGCTACGACACGTCCTTGGAATAGTCGGGTAGAGGTTGCCAAAACGGTGTCGCCTTTAGCTGCTTTTTCTTGATTACCCATACACAGATTACATCCCGGCCGCTCTAAGTACATCATGTTCTCGTATTCTGTTCGTGCTGAATTCTTAGGATCTGCATCGTTGAATTCAAAGCCTGAGTATTTCTGTAGGACATCCCAATCACCTTCTTCTTTGAGTTCGTCGATGATATTATAGGTCGGAGCGGCAACTATCAGTGGAGCATTAAACTCGACGGTGCCTTTATGCTCTTCCAAATTCCTGAGCATCTGCGCTACAATTTTGAGATCGCCCTTATGCACCATACACGAACCGACAAAGCCGAGGTCTACTTTTTTTTCTCCGCCATAGTAGGAGAGTGGACGGATTGTATCGTGCGTATAACGTTTTGATACATCGTCGTTATGTACGTCCGGGTCGGCGATCATTGGTTGCGCGATAACGTCTAAATCAACCTCGAATTCTGCAAAATATTTAGCGTTTACATCGGGGGTTAAGGCTGGTTTTTTACCGGATTTTATCTCATCAATCCTATTATTTGCCTTGTCGATTAAGCCCCGGAGAACACATTTTTCGTTTTCCATGCCCTTGTCGATCATAATTTGGATTCTGTCTTTGGCAATCTCGAGGGATTGTATGAGGGTATCGTCTTGAGAGATGCAGATGGACGCTTTTGCTTTCATTTCGGCTGTCCAATCGGTGAAAGTAAATGCTTGGTCTGCGGGAAGGGTGCCAATATGCACCTCAATGATTCTACCCTGAAAGATGTTCTCGCCTCCGAATTCCTGTAGCATTTGAGACTGCGTCGCATGTACTACATCGCGGAAATCCATGTATTCTCTCATCCTACCTTTAAATGTTACTTTCACTGATTCTGGAATAGGCATGGAGGTTTCTCCGGTAGCAAGTGCTAGGGCGACGGTTCCGGAATCAGCGCCAAATGCAACGCCTTTAGACATCCTTGTATGTGAGTCTCCCCCTATGATGATCGCCCAGTCATCTACTGTGATATCGTTTAACACTTTGTGGATTACGTCCGTCATCGCGTGGTATTCTCCTTGGGGGTCGCGAGCCGTAATTAATCCAAATTTGTGCATAAAATTCATAAGCCGCGGAATGTTCTCTTCGGCTTTTTTATCCCAAACTGAAGCTGTGTGACAACCAGACTGATAGGCGCCGTCGACTGCGGGCGAAATTACCGTTGCTGCCATTGCCTCAAGCTCCTGAGACGTCATAAGGCCGGTTGTATCTTGAGATCCGACAATGTTTACTTTAACTCTCACGTCCGATCCGGCATGTAAAACCTTGTTTGGCGTTACACCCAGCGCATTATAGTTAAAGATTTTTTCGACAGCTGTTAAGCCCTGATCGCGGTGTGATACCTCTTTAGCTGTAGCAAAAACAGATGGTAGTTCGATACCTAATAGGTTTGCGGCAAAAGTCTGGAGTTTTTTTCCGAACACAATAGCGTAGGAACCACCAGCTTTCATAAATTCTAATTTTTGTGGTGTGAATGATGATGAAATATCAACTGGTTTCTGACCGTCATGGTAGAGTTTCTTTTCTTTGGTGTTAATAGTTAAAACCGTACCTGTGGCGACTGAATAGACTTCTTCAAGCACAGATTCACCGTCCTTCTCAAGAACGTGGCCGTCTATATCCACTTTCTTAATCCAGTTTTTAAGGTCTATACCAATACCACCCGTAACGTCCACTGTGGTAAGGAAGATCGGGGAAATTCCGTTGGTTCCTGCAACGATGGGGGCAATGTTTACAAATGGGACATATGGACTTGCCTGCTTGCCTATCCAAAGCGCGACATTGTTTACGCCTGACATTCTAGAAGATCCAACTCCCATAGTGCCTTTTTCGGCAATCAGCATTATCCGTTTGTCCGGATGAGCAGCCTGTAAGTTTTTTATTTCCTTTTGGGCTTCCGGAGAAATCATGCACTTACCATGTAGTTCACGATCGGAACGCGAGTGTGCTTCATTTCCGGGGGATAGTAAATCCGTAGAAATATCACCTACGCCTGCCACATAAGTGACTACCCTAATCTCTTCTTCTATGTCTGGAAGTTGCGTAAAGAATTCCGCTTTGGCATAGCTTTTAATGATTTCTTTGGCAATTGGGTTTCCATTTTTTAGAGCTTTTTCGAGACGGTGGGTATCGGCTTCATAGAGGAACACTTGCTTTTTCATTACTTTGGCTGCTTGCATTGCGATATTCGCATCGTCACCTAAAGCAAGGTCGAGGAGAACCTCTATCGATGGCCCACCTTTCATATGCGACAATTGCTCGAAGGCAAAAGTGGGAGAAATCTCTTCTACATGTGATATACCAAGAATAATTTCTCGGAGGAATTGTGCTTTTACTCCAGCAGCGTTGGTAGTTCCTGGTAAAGTATTGTAAATGAGGTAGTTTAATGATTCTTCGCGGTGTTCACTATTTGTGTCTTTGATGAGATTGATAATATCACTGAGTAACTCGCCGTCATCGATTGGCTTGGGATGTAGTCCCTGATTTTTTCGGTCTTCAATTTCAGCTATGTACTCTTCAAAAGCATTCATAGTTCATGCCTTTCGATAGACTAAATAAATCTTAAAATATGATTATCGTTTACATTACTACAAAAATTTTACTGTTGAATATTTACTTAACCACGCTAAAAATATAAATCATTCTCTTGAAATAACATATAGATTGTCGTGAATACATAATTATTGCCTTTTTTTTTCGATTTTTACAAATTGTGCAGTATTCGCTTGGATTGATAGTTAATAACTGATTACCATTAATCTGTTTCGTTATTTGTTTAGGTAGGAGCTTATCGTGTCTAGATTTACCACTGTCAACCCACAGAGACAACATCGTTTCGCCTGTACTCCTGCACAATTTCTCACGAACTTACAGCAGACACAGAACTTTCTTCTTGCTTCAGAGCTTTTCGCGTTTGAAATGAAAATGCCGCCAATTGCAGATGTTATTGACATACTTCGCCGTGATGATGAGACGAGAGTACGTAGTCCAGTGGAAACAATCAAGGATGAAGAAGGTGAACTTACACGTTGGGTACGCACAGCACCCATTGAAGAATTGATAGATACGGGCGGCTTTGCTATGAGTAATTTTGAACTAAGTCGTTTTTATGAGCCTAACAATTTTCTGCATGAATTCCAGGATCGTATTATGATTCCTTGGCGCACTTTTTTGTCACAGCAAGGCTATACTTGGCAGCGTTGTGCTCCGTACATCTTTATATCAATGCCTGGTATAAGCTCTACGTTTCATGCTGATTATTCTCATGTTTTGGCTTGGCAGGTATATGGAGAGAAAACATTCAATGGTTTTTGGGAACCTGAAAAATATGCACCCATTGAGGATGTTGTCATTAGAGGTAAGGCGCCACGCAGTATAGAGGTGCCGGCCCACGACCCCAAAGATGTTCTGAGTTATAAAATGAAACCGGGTGATGTTTTATGGAATCAATTGTTGACGCCACATTGGGTTGTTGCAGGGATCGATGAACCTGCTTTTAGTATTAATATATCCCATGGAGGTGTTCGTCATCGTGGAATGTTTTTAGCAAATGAGAAATTGTTGCGTGAAAGATGGCAGTCT
>NZPK01000061.1 GCA_002693325.1 Gemmatimonadota bacterium
AAGTGGGCTGGTTCATCTGTAGTCGTACATACAGTTCACGGGTTTTTATTTAATGAGCACAGTAGAGGGCTTTACCTTTTGGCAGCTTTGGCTGCCGAGCGATGGTGTGCGTTTTGGACGGATCATTTACTTTTCCAAAGTAAAGAAGATTATAACTATGCAAAAATGAAGAATTTTAAGGATTCGGATCGCCTACATTTGATAGGAAATGGAGTAGATGAAAGACGCTTTAATCCGAAAAAATTTCCTCAGGCTCGTCAAGAAAAAAGATTCGAATTAGAACTTAAAGATAATAATTTTGTAGTGGGAATGGTGACACGCTTAGTTCGAGAAAAAGGCTGTGTTGATTAATTTTTCAAGCAGCATCGATTATTTGTCGACGTCATGAAAATGTACGGTTTTTATTAATTGGTATACCTGAAAAAAATGATCAAAAAGATGCAGTAGATCCTGTGGAACTTGCAAAGGAATATTGTATTACTGATAAGGTTATTTTATTNGAAGATAGACTAGATATGCCCGAATTATATTTAACTATGGATCTGTGTGTACTACCATCATATAGAGAAGGACTGCCCCGTTGTTTACTCGAGGCGTCCATGATGGGGACACCCATTGCTGCTACCAATATTCGTGGGTGCAAAGANGTTATTGTCGATGGAGAAACCGGATTATTGTATCCATTAGGACATGTAAATGAATTCGTAGCCGTTATAGAGCGTATGATGAATGACGATAATCTAAGGAATCGAGTATCTAAAGAAGGAACCTTACGTGTGCAAGCAAATTATACTGAGGCTCATGTCACTCAACGTATTGTAGATCTTTATAATTCTCTCCTGTTANAGNCTAAANAAGATAATTAGTCNTTTATTTCTTATGAATTAAATTTTTTGCTACTTTTCTTTCGAAACGTCTAATTTCTTCAGAGCCTTCTAAAACTCCAATTTCTAAATTAAATTTCCGAATTTCTCCTGGAGCTATGTTTTCCAGATAACCATTTGTTCGATTCCATTCTCGTCCGAGAACTGAAACATTTCCTGGTTCGATTCCAGCAACGTAAGTACCTTTATGGTAGTGAAGCCACTGATTTAGAAGAGGCATTTCTGTTTTTTGAAAAGTCCAATAAATTCCGAGTTCAATACGATCGTTAATTAGGGCGACATGAACATTACCGGATTTATCAACTAGAGGACGGTGCACGAATACATCATCTTTCTCACGCGACCGGGGACTGCTGACTATATTATACTCGTCGACGNTTACCGGTTGATCCTCGAGCCATTCAGTACTTAAATCGGTATGGATTACGAATCTTGAACCAGCGTCTAGAATTGGAAAGCCTGGGTTGCAATGATAGACAAACATTAGAGGAGACGGGTTCACGCTAAGATTTTCTATACTGTCTGTTATGCGGATGCACTTCTCACCTAAGCGAGTTGAAATTTTTCGCGTTAGCTCTAGATTTGGTCCAAACACAATAGACTCGCGCATTTTTCCCGAAACGCTCAATTCAAAATCATCTTCCAACCATTTACTGTCTAAGGAAATGTTTCGGCCTGGTATATACGATAGTCGTCCGTGCAAAGGTAATAGTTCATTTTCAATTTTCTGATCAATTTCTGGATGTCCTACAAAAGTCATTCCGCAGGAAGTAAGCAAGCCTCCGTACCAACCTCGAAGCCAGCCGAAACCCTCTGGCTCGTAGAAGGCGGGGTTGACATCACCGGGACTCGCTCGAAAGCATAAGGAGTGCCCTTTATAGGAAGCCGAAGAAATATCGAGCGCACGCCCAGGTAATAAACTAAATTGTAATCCTGACGAGTTGGTGATTTCTACAACATCTGTTCCGTTCGAAAAACCATCACGCATAGTTGCTTGTCTGGCNTGAATTAGCTGACTAATGTCACCTACCCTATCCAAAAGTTGTTTCTTGGTATATGAGCGTCCGAATACTTTTGCCATACTGAATTTTCTCCACGGTTTTTTTAAAATACATTAAAATTTTATAACTCGGGAATTTACGACTGCATGATTTTAAGTTCAAATTCTTTGATTTTTTACATGTTTATTTTTTAAAACTAAAATTAATTCCAATTCTCAAAGGAGATGTGTTTGCAAACTAATTAGTTATTGGATCCACTGCTCTTGGGTTGTTCCAACGGGCATTATTTACCGCCGTGGACACTTGATAAAATTCAATATCTTCACCCATATGAGGAACGAGGTATTCAGATAGAGAGTATATTTCATTTTCGCCGGCTTCTATCCATTTTATTCGTGCAGCCCCTTGTAAGATGACGGGCATACGGTTGTGAAGCGTTTTGAGTTGTGGACTTGCACTAACCGTAGCTATTGTACAGCTGTATAGTTCACTGCCATCAGGATTATTCCATATTTCCCATAAGCCAGCAAAGAACATTGGGCGATGACTATACATATGAATGTAGTAAGGTTGTTTTGTATTTCTTTCGATTTTCCATTCATAATAACCGCTGGCTGGAATTAAACACCTTCGTCGTTTATAAGCATTTCGGAATGAAGGTTTTTCGTTGATTGTTTCCGCTCTGGCATTGATCAATTTCGCCGACCAAGTAGTATCTTTCGCCCAACTTGGTACAAGTCCCCACTGACAGATTTCAGATTTATTTATCAATGTATGCGGACATCTGATTATGGCAATTATAGGTTTCGTAGGAGCAATATTATAATCCGGGTTTATATTAATTTGATCCGTAGCGAATTCAATATCATTTTGTAGTTCGGAGATCCTATGATGAAGTACGAAGCGTCCACACATTTTATTTTTTTGTTTTTGTTGGATTTTAGACCGCGATTTACCGTAAACTCACTTAATGTGTTAATATAACCATGAAAAGAAACAATAAATAGTTTTATTGTAAGCCTAAATATTTAATTTATATCTCGGGAGTAAACTCATGGCCGTATTGGTCACTGGTGGTTCAGGGTATATCGGTAGCGTGACCGTAGAACGCTTGCGTGCGACCGGTGAGGATATCGTCGTTGTTGATGATTTATTCCGTGGTCACAGATCCGCGCTTCCATCGAATATTCCTGTTTACAAAGGGAAAATTGGAGATCGAAACTTAATCCAGAGAATTCTTAAAGAGCATTCGATTGAGGCGTGTATCCACTTTGCCGCACTGACTTATGTGGGTGAATCTGTTAAAAACCCTTTAATGTATCACCAGAACAATACGGTGCAAACTTTGAATCTGATTGAGGAATTAGTTCNAGGTAAGGTGGAAATGATGGTTTTTTCCTCCACCGCAGCTACCTATGGGGAACCGAAATATTCTCCATTGGATGAAATTCATCCTCAGAATCCAGAAAATCCATATGGGTGGGGTAAACTATTTGTTGAAAAATTATTGGAGTCAATCCAGCTATCGAATGGTCTTCGTTATGTAGGACTTAGATATTTTAATGCAGCAGGCGCGTCCGAGAAAAGAGGAGAAGATCATACTCCAGAATCTCATTTGATACCTAATGTTTTATTCGCCGCTATGGGGCGTCGTCCACATATTTCGGTTTTTGGGGATAATTACAACACGCCAGACGGAACGCCGGTAAGAGACTATGTTCATGTGATGGACTTAGCCGAAGCACACATACTTGCATTAAATTACTTGCGGAACGATGGAGCCTCGGAATTTGTGAATTTGGGAAATGGCAAGGGGTATTCGGTTTATGAGGTTATAGAAACGGCAAAATCTGTTACAAAACGAAAGATTTCTGTAAAAGTGGAGCCACCACGTGCTGGAGATCCTTCCTTCTTGGTAGCGAACGCAGCAAAAGCAAAAAAATTACTTGGTTGGAAAACTGAATTTGGTGAACTGGAACAAATTGTGGGCAGTGCATGGGCTTGGCATAACAAATATCCGAATGGTTATAGAGATAATTATGATATTTAATCGCAATGATCATCCACATCGTCGTTATAATCCATTGAATGGACAATGGGTACTCGTCTCGCCACATAGATCTAAGCGACCTTGGGAGGGGGAGACAGAAGCCATAGAAAAAACTATTATGCGTTCAGACTATGATTCAGGCTGTTACTTATGTCCTGGGAATGAGCGATATGGTGGGGCTCGGAATCCTAATTATACTGAGACGTTCGTATTCACTAACGATTTTCCTGCGTTATTAAAAGATGCGCCTGAACCCGGGATTATTGATGAAAAATTATTGGTGTCAAAAGGTATAAGAGGTACTTGTAGAGTTGTGTGTTTTTCTCCACGACATGATAGAAGTCTTGCTGAAATGAATGTTGCTGAGATACTTAATGTTATCAACGTATGGTCAGAGCAGAATATTGAACTNGGGCGTANTTATCAATGGGTTCAAATATTTGAGAATAAGGGAGCGACGATGGGGTGCTCGAATCCACATCCTCATGGACAGATNTGGGCACAAAATGAATTACCGGTTGAAGTTTTAAGTGAAGATAAAATGCAAAAAGCGTATTTTGAAAAAAATGGCAGTAGGCTGTTANTAGATTACGCGAAATTAGAAGCGGAACAGCGAGAACGTATTGTTGTCGAATATGGATCATGGTTGGCGGTTGTTCCTTATTGGGCGTTATGGCCGTACGAAACATTAGTTCTTTGCCGTGAACCCATCGAACGTTTGGATCAACTCGACAATATCCAACGNGATGAGTTGTCGCACCTGATCAAGTTGCTTTTGGTTCGATATGACAATCTTTTTCACACATCTTTCCCTTATTCTATGGGTTGGCATGGAGCACCATGGAAAATTCCAGAGATATCACATTGGCAGGTTCACGCGCATTTTTTTCCCCCTTTATTGCGATCAGCTTCTGTTAAAAAATTTATGGTTGGTTACGAAATGTTAGCCGAAGCGCAGAGAGATTTGACACCTGAACAAGCTGCAGAGCATTTGCGAAGTTTGAGCGATAAACATTATCTAGTGGAGAGAAAAAATTGATTGGAATGGTAAAACGCGTACGTGATGCNTTTGTGCATTACTTGAGTCGAGACCCTGAGTGGGTAGTACGTGCTCCTGGCCGTGTCAACCTGATAGGTGAACATACTGATTACAACGACGGTTTTGTCCTTCCAATGGCGATAAATCGAGCNGTATATATTGCCGGGATGTCTAACGAAAGCAANAGAGTTGAACTGTTTTCNTTAGATTATGATGCTANNGAAAGTTTTGGTATCGAGGAAATAGCTGAACTTACGCCAAACAGTTCTTCCTGGGTAGAGTATATAAAAGGGACTATGTGGGCATTAAAGTCAGCTGGTTATCCTCTTAGTGGTTGGACAGGAGTTGTTGCTGGAGATGTTCCGATCGGCGCTGGGCTGTCTTCTTCGGCGGCATTGGAGTTGGCAACAGCTCGTGCTTGCGAATGNGCGTCAGAATTTTTNTGGGACGGAACCAAAATGGCATTNTTGAGCCAACGTGCTGAAAATCAATGGATTGGGGTTAAATGTGGTATTATGGATCAAATGATATCTGCTCAAGGAATAAAAGACCATGGATTATTATTAGATTGTCGTTCAATGCATGGACGTTTAGTCTCCTTGCCTCCAAAAATTTCTATTGTCGTCTTAGACACTGGAACTCGACGAGGTTTGGTCGATTCAATTTACAATGAACGCCGAGTCCAATGCGAGCAAGCAGCTTCAGATATGTCTGTTTCTTCGCTTCGTGACGTAGATCTACCTGAATTGATGGCAAAAGAAAACCGTATAGATTCTGTGATATTTAGACGAGCTAAACATGTTGTGAGTGAAAATACTCGAACGGAAAATGCTGCGGTGGCTATGGGTATCGGTAATGCCGAAGAGTTAGGACAATTAATGAATGAAAGTCATGTTAGCCTACGTGATGACTTTGAGGTTTCCAGTTTAGCTCTAGATGCCATGGTTGAATGTGCACAGCAACAGGCGAGTTGTATTGGAGCTCGCATGACAGGCGCAGGTTTTGGTGGGTGTGCTGTCGCGTTAGTTCAAACTGTCGACGCTGAACATTTCTCAAGCAAGACTGCTGAACATTACAAAAGGTTAACAGGTAATAATCCCAATGTATACGTATGCAAAGCGACCAATGGAGCCGAGCGGTTGTAAGCGTTTTTATATTTTTCCTCGTTTCTTCCAGTCTTCATATAGTTTTTTCCGATATAGTTCTGCTTTGCCTATATCTTCGATGGCTGTTTTAGAAAAATAAACAAATCCGAGGGCCCGTCTTGGAAGACTGCTTTCATTTGCATCGGCTCGATGAATAGTCATTGAATGATGAGCGATTAGATCGCCAGGTTTAACGCATACAGCGACCTCGTTTTCCGCATCAATAAGACTATAATCTGCCAATCCCTGAGAAAAGCCGAGCAGATCAGTTCTTTGGTGGGGACGCATCCCTTTTTTATGTGATCCGGGTATATAACGCATACAGCCGTTTGTTTCGTCGATTGGATCCTGAGCCAACCATAACGTTAGAGCTTCGTTTGGTTCAAGCATGAAGTAGAAACCGTCTTGATGAGGGGGCGTGAGTTTGCCAGTCATCGGTAATTTGTTAAACCATTGGAGATTTTTCCCTTTCACCGGGCCGCCTAACAAGGCTTGGGACAAATTTTGCAAACGACCGCTATGACACAGATCCGAAAAGTATGAATGGTGTGTATCCATACTTTGAAGTCGCATAAGTGTCTTTGGGGCTTCTTTATCTTCATAAAATGCTTGATTTGCATCTAAGTTTGGAAGCGTATTTTTTACATAATCATGGAGAGCATCGTTTATTTTTTCCATTTCTGGTTTTGAGAAAAATTTTTCTAATACAACAAAACCATTTTTATCAAAATCGCTTTTAATCTTGGAAGAGTTCAAATTTTTCCTCTTATTATTGTGAACTAAAAAAAAGGATTAGGAAAAGGAAAATAATAATATTTGGGTATTTGAGAAAAGATACTTTTTATTTTTATGTTTATTTTGTTTTTGAATAATTGTGTCCTTATTNNGATCTTATCAATGTTTTTTAGAAAGTTATTTTATTTTGTGAAATTCATATATGGGAGGTTTGATGCAACTTGAGCGACTTTTATCTGACAAGGTACGCTGTCTGCCAGATAAAATTCCATTTCTTTCCCCTGAAGCTATCGAACGTAAACTGGGCGAAAAATTTTTATGGAGAGTAGGAGCAAACGAAAGTAAATTTGGNCCTTCCCCGCGTGCGATGAAAGCTATGCAAAATGAGATAGACAACGTGTACTTATACGGTGATCCAGATTGTTTGGAATTACGTAAATTGTTGGCCAACAGTGTGTCTTTAAATAGTAAAAACATAGCGATTGGGAGTGGGATTGATGATTTGCTCGGTTTGTTCGTCAGATTATTTATAAATACTGGTGAGACAGTGGTAACTTCATTGGGAGCGTACCCGACGTTTAACTTCCATGTCGAAGGATATGGTGCTCATCTTTACAAGGTCCCGTATTGTGACGACAGGGAAGATCTTGTTGGACTTTCTCATGCGATTCAGTCGAAAAATGCGAAAATGGTTTATCTGGCAAACCCTGATAACCCAATGGGAACGTGGCATGANTCAGATAAATTGAGATGGTTTATANGCAACATNCCTTCCTCCTGTATTCTTTTGTTAGACGAGGCATATGTAGAATATGCACCGAAAACGGCCCTTTTAGACCCGAATAAAACTCCTAAAAATGTNATTCACTTAAGGACTTTTTCTAAGGCTNACGGTATGGCTGGTGCTCGCATAGGNTATGCTATTTGTGACGAAACAATTTGTTTNAGTTTAGACAAAATAAGGAATCATTTTGGAGTAAACCGTATTGCCCAGGCTGGTGCCATTGGAGCATTATCAGATCATTCTTTTTTAAAATGGGTGACCAAAGAGGTCGAGGCGGGTAAAAAAATTTACGAACAATTAGCGCTCGAATTAAACCTTTCAGTGATACCTTCAGCAACCAATTTTATCGCGATGGATATGGGCTCTTCAAAATATGCAAATGAATTTGCTTCCAAACTTGAAAAAAATAGAGTATTTGTTCGAATGCCCAACGTGTTTCCACTGGATCGCTGTATTCGAATTACAGTTGGTCCTAAAGATGAATGCTTTCAAGTTGGTAGAGCGATTAAGGATGTTTGGACGGAGTTAAAGAAATGAATGTATTGATAGGCGGAAGCAATGGTTTGATTGGAAAAGTTTTAGTGGATAAGTTACGTTCTGAAGGCCACCGAGTTGTCCGCTTAGTTCGTCGCGAAACTAATTCGGTTGATGAAATTAAATGGGATATTCCAAAAGGTATGATCGATATTACCTCGATCCCTGAAATAGATTATGTGATCCATTTGGGTGGTGCGCCTATAGCTCAAAGAAGATGGTCGAGTAGCGTTTGTGATGAATTGTGGGATAGTCGTATCGATAGCACACGATTGCTTGTGGAAGCTATTGGAAGTATGTCGGTAAAACCGAAAGCTTTTTTATGTGCTTCTGCTATTGGCATTTATGGAGAAAGAGGAGACGAGGAATTAACAGAGGATAGTAATAAAGGAGATGGCTTTCTTTCAAATCTGAGTTCCGAATGGGAGGAGGTGGCTACAAAAGCTCCGGTTGACCGCATCGTACATTTACGGTTTGGGGTTGTTCTTTCTCCAAATGGCGGAGCGTTGAGTAAGATGTTGTTGCCCTTTCGTTTAGGACTAGGCGGTAGAATAGGAAATGGCCGACACTACATGAGTTGGATAACGTTATCCGACGCAGTTTCAGCTGTAATGTTTCTTTTGAAAGACTCTGAGGTTGGGGGAGCTGTGAATATTGTATCGCCTTATCCAGTTCGAAATAAAGAGTTTACTCGATTGTTAGGACTCACACTGAGGCGTCCTGTATTTTTACCAGTTCCAATTTTAACACTTCGTTTGTTATACGGAGATATGGTTGATGAAGTCTTGCTGGCTAGTCAGAGAGTAAATCCAAAAGTATTGACAGAAGAAGGATTTCAGTTTCACCAACCCAAGTTAGAAACAGCACTGCCTCCTTTGTTGAAGAAACTCTGAAGATTATAAATATTTATGCTTTTTATCTCTTTGGAGACGCATAGATAGGAGGCTGGTATGCGGGTAAGTTATAGTCCAGATTATGTTATTTCGTTGCCCGAAAGACATCCTTTTCCTATGGAAAAATTTAGTTGCTTACACTCGATCCTTCTTGACGAGGGACTCCTATCCTCGGGTGATGTATATGAACCAAACGAAATCCCATGGAAAGAATTAAGGCGTGTTCATAGTAGAGATTATTTAGAAAAATTGAGAGGNGGCACTTTAAATAGGAGTGAGGAAAGACGTTTAGGATTACCGTGGTCAGATGCTCTGGTTCGTCGCTCGCGATTGGCTGTTCAGGGTACGCTCATGGCCGCTAAAATGGCATTAGAGGACGGCATCTCGGCTAATCTTGCAGGTGGNACGCATCATGCCTTTCCAGGGCACGGTGAAGGTTTCTGTGTATTGAATGATATTGCAGTAACTATTAAGATTTTATTGCAAGAAAAAAAAATAAAAAAGGCTCTTATCATTGACTTAGATGTCCACCAGGGCAATGGAACTGCAGAAGCTCTAAAAGATGATATCAATACATTCACCTTTTCTATGCACTGTGGGAAAAATTATCCNTTCGTTAAAGCGAATTCTGATTTGGACNTCGAATTAGACGAAGGTACTGGCGATACTGAATATTTGCATGTTCTGANTCAGCATGTATTAGATGTTCNAACAAAAGTTAACCCAGATATTGTATTTTATCTTGCAGGAGTGGATGTTGTTGAAGGAGACAGATACGGTCGATTAAATTTAAGTCGCTCAGGCCTACAGAAACGGGAGCAATTTATCCTCGGTCTAATGAAAAGGCTTTCACTTCCTGTAGTTATTTTAATGTCAGGCGGTTATGCAACAACACCTGGTATTACNGCAGATCTCCATGCTGAGGTTCACCGAGCTGCTTACACATTTTATTAGTCACCNGACTNTATTACATTGAATCCAACGGAGTCAACCGATGCAGATGCGAAAATACCAATTCCACCGTTAATGTTGAATATCGGTCGTTGGAATTGTTCTCCCAGTAAGCCCCCTCCACCGTCCCGGTTTCCGTCAGGATCTGTCCTAATAAAATCAAACCAATTCTGTTCTATGGCGTATATTTTGAATAAGTGTTTGCCTTCGAAAGCTACTCCGAACCATGGTAGCCTTGCTAAGCCATCTCGGATAGAAAGAGGAGGTGATGCTCCGGATCTTTCAAATTCTGCTAGATCATCTTCATCTAAAAAATCTGCTTCTATGAGAAGCTGTGAATTTGTTTCAAGATTGAAAATTGCTAACTGATATGCGGGAACATCTATGGGGCCTACCACTGCTTCGATTATTCCATCTCTGTAATAAACTTGATTTTCGGGCGCATCGAATGGGGAAGCAGTTATATCCGAGAATAATTTGAGTTCTCGCTTAATAGAGAGGTCGTTTTCATCTCGGAGTAATAACTGCTGAACTTTTATTCTGTCAGGCGTCTCCGTTGAAGCTCGGATTTTTCTCCCATCTGGAAGATCTACCTCCAGAGTATATGAGGTATTTGGACTGATCATAACGGATTCTATTGGAACATATAGGCCAATTGAATCAGCGACAGGTTGGTAGTCATAGCTATTATGATCAGTTGTGATGATGATCTTAGCATCTTTAACCGCGACCTCACTTCGTTGATAAGGCTGATCCAGAGCAGCAGTTTCGTATAGATGAACGGGGGGGAGAGATTGATCTACGATCAAAACTGCGTCAACGACTAAAGTTCCAGCTTCGCTTGGACCAAATAGTTCACCGGGGGTGCGGTCGGTCGAACACGACAAAAATATCGGAAGCGATAAGAGTAATTTTAACATGGTATTTAAAAAGAAAAATTCAGCCCGAAGGTAGGCACTACTGGTAACATTTTAATCACCTTAGGTTCTGTTTCTGGATTTTCGGTGTCATATTGGACAAACCACTCGTTACGACGACTGTAGACATTAAATATTTCGACATAGTATTCTCCCTTCGCTCCGAAAATAGTAGAAGATCTTCTCAATCCTAAATCCATGCGGTGATACGGTAAAAGTCGAGCAGTATTTTTCCGGGCTGCCAACGCTCGATCAGAAAACAATCCTGTAGCAGGATCCCTGAGCGAGTACCTGGCTGAAGCCGGCGTAAAAGCTTGACCAGTACCATAAACGAAGCTGCTACTCCAAGTCCAACGTCTCATTTGGCGTGTTGCTGTAAATGAAATATTATGTCTTCGATCGTATTTAGGAGGGAATGATCGTCCACCGTCTATTTGGTTGAACTGTCTTCTTGTCCATCCTAAAGTGTACCCCAACCAACCTCGTGAATTACCTTTTCGTTTCTCGATGAATAATTCGACACCCGTGGCGTAGCCTGTTCCTTCTGTTTTGAAGATATCTTTGGATCTAGGTTTTTCAATATCTACGACGTTTTCAGTATCAATGATAACTAACCGGGATAA
>NZPK01000062.1 GCA_002693325.1 Gemmatimonadota bacterium
GTGACGGTTTCTATGGTGACGGCTTGTGGGCTTGTTTTGGGGTACGTTTCTTTTTCTCGCTTACCTATTGAGCAACTTCCTAGTATCTCCTCCTCTGGTATTCGTGCTTCCGCCAGATATAATTCTGCGTCGCCTGAAGAAATTGAGCGATTAATCACGGTCCCATTGGAGGCAGCTTTGGGATCTATGAATAATGTAGAGCGTATCAGTTCATCTTCACGTAATGGGTCTGCGAATGTTCGTGTTGATTTCAAGGCAGGGACTGATATGGATTTAGCAAATATGGAGATGCGTGAGCGAGTTGATCAGGCGCGATCATTTATGCCAGCGGAAGTCGATAGGATTCAGTTGCGGCGTTGGCAGAGCGATCAGAGGCCGATTGTTAATGCTAATATTGCTTGGAGGGGTGATGGAGATCGCCTNCTGAATATCGTTCAAAAAATAGTTCAGCCCCGTTTAATGCGTTTAAACGGAGTTGCTGATGCACAAATAGATGATTTAGAAGAGAAACAATTAACGATTGAATTAGATCGCGAACGTTTACAAACACACAATATTTCGTTGAGACAGCTGGGTTGGCAGCTAAATGATAATAATGTAAATATTTCTTTGGGACGCATTTTTGATGGGTCAGATCGTTTTTTAGTNCGTGCGATAGGTGAATTTACTCGTGCAGAGCAAATNGGNAATTTACCGTTGCANGGCGGACAATTTCGTTTCGGTGACATCGGTTATGTTAATTATGATTTTCCGGAAAAGAGACGATTTAAACGATTGAATGGTGTAGATGCGGCCGAGGTCGAAGTNTACAAATCTAGTACCGCNAATGTAGTTGATATAGGTAGTGCTGTCGAAGAAGAATTTGAGAAAATTGAAAGTGAATTCGATGGATTATTAGACGTTGAGATTGTTCGTAATCGTGCTGACGATGTCCTCAATGAAGCAGGGAAATTATTTGATTCTGCGCTCATTGGAGCGGTGTTGGCTATGATTATTATTTATTTATTTTTGCGGAATATTCGATCAACCTTGGTTATTGCTTTAGCCATCCCAACTGCGGCTTTGTGTGTTTTTATTGGTATGTATACTGCTAGAGAATTGTTTGATATCTCTGTTACGTTGAATATGGTTTCAATGATGGGGCTTATGTTGGCGGTTGGAATGTTAGTAGATCCTGCGGTCGTAGTATTAGAAAGTATTTTTCGTAAGTCGGAAGAAGATGGTAANTCAGCNCAGGATGCTGCTTTATCAGGTAGTCGTGAGGTTGGTATTGCCGTGTTAGCNTCTTCACTAACCACTATATGTGTATTTGTACCGTTCTTCTTTTTGTCGGACAGTCGATCGGCAGTGTGGATGCGGGATGCCGGAATTGCAATATGCTTGGCAGTTACGGTATCGATGATTGTTTCTCTCTCTCTGATTCCGCTTGCTGCTGCGCGTTTATTTCATTGGCAAATGCGACGGTATGATGGATTATGCAAAATAATCGTAATCTTGGCTGTTTTGATNCTTGNTTACTGGCGTATGGGTGATTCTTCTTGGGATGATGTATATGCTTGGTGGGTTAGTTGGCAAACCCTATTAATTGCTTCTTTTTCAGGTATGTCTTGGACGACTCTTGCGGGTATTATCGCTTCAATTTCTGTCTGCATAACGGTAGGAATATACTGTCGATCAAATAGTGGTTTACGTTTTGCTTATGGTAAGTTGCTGAATTTGACTTTGGATAATCGATTTTTCGTGCTTGTGGTTGCAGGTGCTTTGACGGCAACGGGTTATTATTTATACGGGCAGATAGAGCACCGTGGTCAGCCTTGGCAACCTGAACGCCGTGTTGACGTGAGTGTCAAGATTGATCGCAGTTATAGTATAGAGGACATACGTCAGCATTTTGATTTCGTAGAAAACTTATTGTTGGAAAACAAAGAAAACTTAGATATCGATGCTTTAATGACTAATTTTAGTCAACGTCGAGCAAATATTAGGGCGTATCTGGTTGATGCNGATGATGGAAAATTATCNAGCATGGAATCTGGTGCAAAAATAATGGAGCTAATGCCTGCCAAAGTTGGTTTTACTTATAAAATGGGTCGATCTCGNTCTTGGGCAGGTAATAATTTGGGGGTTGAAGTTCAGTTGAGAGGGCGTAATGAAGAAGTACTCGCCGTTTTGATTGAAGATGTGAAATTGGCTTTAGAAAGGCTTCCCGGNGTNAAAGATGTAGATTCGAGTCTCGAGGACGGTGAAGAAGAAATACATGTGGAGATAGATCGTTCTCAGGCGTTGAGCTACGGTCTGTCTCCTAGAGAGATAGCCTCAAGTATATCCACAGCGCTAGGTACTCGTAGGACATCGTCTTTTAAAAGTGATGATCGAGAAATTGATGTAGTGATGCAATTGAATACGGGTGATAGAGCTACTTTAGAACAACTTAGGAATAGTCGTTTTCGTTCCAATGGCGGGAATACTATTCANTTAGCNGCTNTAGCGGATTTTGAAGTTCGTAGAGGTCCAAAAAATCTTAGTCGNGAAAATCGAGAGCTTACTGTAACNGTATTTGCAAATACCGAAAATAGGCGTCAAGCGCAGGAACTTATACCTACTATTCAAAATTTGATGCAAAACATTGAAATGCCTGCTGGATATTCGTGGGATTTAGGACGCGCTGCTCGCTGGATGCAGGAAGATCAAAGAGACACTAACTTTTCAGCATTGTTGGCTGTGGTGTTAATATATCTGATAATGGCGTCTCTCTTTGAATCNTTGATTCATCCATTTACGATCATGTTGTCTATTCCATTTTCATTGATCGGCGTAGCTATTGGTTTATATATATTCGATGCACCATTTGATAATAATGGTGCTCTAGGTTTATTGATTCTTTTTGGGATCGTTGTAAACAATGGGATCGTTTTAATTGATCATATTAACAATTTGAGGGCTGAAGGTATGGATCGTCGAGACGCGATCGTCCTAGGTGGCCAACGTAGACTTCGTCCTATTCTTATGACGGCTTTTACTACTATTTTAAATTTGCTGCCCTTGGTATTGCCCATGATTTATGGTACGGCGGAAGGTTTTTCGAAGCGTTGGGGACCAATAGGTTTAGTGATAATTAGTGGCTTGATATCTTCTACGGTGCTTACATTGATTCTTGCACCGACATTATATTCACTGTTAGATGATGTAGGTGTGTGGTTTAGGTCTGTTTTGAACAGAGCGCTCGAATATAGAGATATCGAAGAGTTTAGTAATGTTTTGGAAAAATAGTCAAATCGCTTACTTTTTCATGTTTAAGATAAGCTTGTACTAATTCGTACAATACAAATAGACCCATCGAGTATTTTATTATTTTTAAGGCTGTTCTTCTCTTTTCACTTCATTCCACATTTCGTCAAGGCTCTGTAAATCCAAGTTCTCCATTTCTAATTTTTGCTCTCGAAGTTTTTGTTCTATAGCTCTAAATCGGCGCTCAAACTTATTTGCTGACATGCGCAGACTTTGTTCTGCATCAATTTCTAGAAACCTGGCTATATTTACTATTGAAAAGAGCACATCGCCAAGTTCGTCTTCCATATGTTCAATAGATTTGTTTCGACATGATTCTATTAATTCGTTACACTCTTCATTTAGTTTTTCTAACGGATCATCTAGGTTGGTCCAGTCGAAACCTTCCTTGGAGGCACGTTGTTGTAAGCGATGAGAACGCATTAAAGCGGGCATGTTTTTGGGTATTCCATCGAGAAGAGATAGCTTATCATGCCCTTCTTGTTTTTTTTCTTCCCTTTTTATAGCGTCCCAATTTTCTATTACTTGTTGTTTGCCCTCTACTGGTGTATTCCCAAATACGTGTGGGTGGCGTCGGATTAATTTTTCGACTATTGATTTGCATACGTCTTCTATGTCGAATTTATTATTTTCGGCCGCGATTTGTGAGTGAAATACTACTTGTAGCAAAACATCTCCTAATTCATTAACAAGTTCTTTATAGTTTTTGGAATCGATAGCCTCGAGTGTTTCGTAGCATTCTTCCATTAAATATGGTCGCAAGGAGTGGTGAGTTTGCTCAATATCCCAAGGACATCCGTCTTCGGAACGCAATTGTTTCATGAGTTTCACTAATTGATTGAAGAAAGTATGGTTTGACATATGACCTCTATAGGGATTTAGTTGCTTTGGATTCTGAGAAAAAAATAAAAAAAACACTGAAATTTTGAAAAGAATAGAAAAATAACTTTCTTTTTCTTTGTATTATTATAGACATCAAATGTAAATATAGAAGGTATAGAAGGTAATGGACGGGTATATAACTCAGTGTATAGTATTGCGGTTTTGTTTATGAGAAAACAGACTAATTTAGGAATTTTTCAAATAAATTAATATCCATACTCATTTGGATATAGTACTACTTTCTATAATCGCTCAAAAATNGTTCAATACAGTTAAATTTCGNNATTATTAGGCTCTATTATTGTTGATAATTGGCAAAGCCTTGACGATGATTTTCACCAAATATATATTGATTGCGTTATTTTAGCATCGTGCCCCGAATATTGGTTGTATTTCCGTTTTCTACAGAATGTTTTATCTTGAAAATCTGTAATTGTTTCAAGATAAAATACTCTTTTGTTATCTCGTNAACGTATGAATTAATTCTTTTTATAAGAGTTTAGCATCGGCTTTGTACTTTTTGTTGAAAAGGAGTAGTATTGGCAACNATTATTGCCATTGCAAACCAAAAAGGCGGTGTCGGGAAGACCACAACNGCTGTGAATTTGGCTGCATCACTTTCTGCCAAGGGGTCTAAGATTCTTTTGGTTGATCTAGATCCTCAAGCTAATGCGACCAGTGCTTGTGGAGCGTCTATTGATAGCCTAANTGGCTCANTTTATGAGCTCCTCTTAGGNAAACTTGATGCCATATCTTTGATCCATAAGGTTTTTGTTGGGTCTAAAACCCCTTTTGACTTAATGCCATCTCACATAAGTTTGGCTGGAGTAGAGGTTGAGATGACTTCCTTTATCGGACGCGAAAGGAAATTGGCTGAATCATTGGCACCTGTTATTCCTGATTACGACTTTGTTCTTATTGATTGTCCTCCTGCGCTTGGTTTGTTGACAATAAATGGTTTGGCTGCAGCCGATTCTTTGCTTATTCCTGTTCAGTGTGAATATTATGCTTTAGAAGGGGTAAGTAGATTGCTCGAAACGGTTGAATTAATCAAAGCTCAGATCAATTCCGAACTAAGAATTGGGGGAGTTCTTTTGACTTTGTATGATAGTCGTTTACAATTGAGTCGTACCGTTGCCAAGGAAGTTAGNCGTTATTTTGGNGAGCAAGTATTTTCGACNGTCATTAAAAGGAATATTCGTTTAGCTGAAGCACCTAGTTTTGGTCGACCTGTAATTTCCTATGCCCCAGATTCTATCGGAGCTGAGAACTATTCAGAGTTGGCTATTGAGGTCATGGATGTTTTTGGTTTTATCGAGGTGTAAAATTAATTTTTTACTTCTGTTTTATTCTCTTGGGAGAATAACCTAAGTATTTGTTATTTACCTTAGTTCCTATTGAAAAAAGTCCAATTAATAGTCATGTCGATTGGCAAAAATATGTAGCAGAATTCCTATGATAATTAGGTTGGAAAATAAGGAGGAACCCCCTGCGCTTATAAATGGTAATGGTAGACCAGTTACTGGCATAACTCCGACTGTCATTCCGATATTTATGAACACGTGAAATGTGAGAATTGAAGCGATTCCAATAGCTATCAGACTATGAAAACGACTTTTTGCCTTTTCCCCTATTTGAAGAGATCTCAGAATAAGCATGAAGAAGATCATAATAATTAATATGGCACCGGCGTATCCGAGTTCTTCTCCAATTACTGAGAAAATAAAGTCTGTGTGGGCAGCGGGTAGGAAATCGTATTTTGTTTGAGTTCCNCCAAGAAATCCTTTTCCCAGAAAACCACCTGAACCAATAGCTATTTTAGATTGGATTATATTCCATCCGGCGCCGAGCCTATCGCTTTCTGGATCCAAAAAAGTCATGATNCGGTCTTTTTGGTATGGTCTTAAGAAATGATCCCATAGATATACAGTGGCCAGACCAGCCGCAAGATTANAAAAAATAGCAAAGGATGTAAAAACAGAATTTCTAAGATTAATGTGTATTGAAAAACCACTTATTACAATAAAGAGGGCAAAGACATACGAAGTTAAATCTAACCAAAGTGGTTCAAAGCTACATACNACACTTAATAGTGGAGAGATCAAGGTGAAGAGATAAATTTTTCTCATTCCTGCCCAATAAAGCATTGGAAGCAATGGTGCGGCAAATGATAAGGCAGTACCCAGATCTGGTTGTTGGGTGATAAGTATCATTGGGAATATGACAATTCCAAAACTTCTTAATGCACCTTGAATACTATTGATCTTTTCTTTGCTACTATCAGTTAAATAGCGTGCTAATACAAGTAGCATACTTATTTTTGAAAATTCTGATGGTTGAATTTGAATTGGTCCAACACGGAGCCAGCGTTGTGCATCATCTCCGGTTCCCCAAAGTAAAACAGCTGTAAGGCTTAATATACTGAATAGGTATAAAGGATAGGATAAATTATAAAGTGTTTTTTTAGGAAAATGAAGAATTATGAGTGAGACTATGATTCCACCGATGGCATAATGGCTTTGTTTTAACCAAGCATCCTTGATATATATTGACTGATGGTAATAAGCTGCGCTATAAACCATTATGATTCCAATGAGCACAAGCGAAATAACCGAGAGTATGGTTATGGAGTCTAATTCTTTATGACTAATCATTCTTGTTTAGGTGAAATAGTTTGTTTATAGTTATTATGCATAGTTAATTTATTGTTCAATTGGTGATAATTTGTAAAAACTTTCTGTGCAATAGGGGCAGCAATTCTTCCACCGCCTCCTCCGCCTTCGACTACAACAGCGACTGCTATTTCAGGCTCATGAAAAGGAGAAAAACCTACGAACCACGCGTCATTATTTTCATTGATTCGATTTGGTACTTGTGCAGTGCCCGTTTTACCTGCCACACTGAGGTATTCTGTTGTGGCACGTTTTCCTGTTCCGTTTTCGCCGTAGACAACTCTTAGCATTGCGTCGCGTATAATATTTAGGGTATTTTTGGTTAGACCTTCTATCTCTTTTTTAGGCGGGGGGGCGCCACTTATGTGAGGCGTAACTAGATATCCTCCATTTGCGATTGCGGATACAAACCTTGCCATTTGTAAAGGGGTTACCAAAATGGCACCTTGCCCGATAATCATATTTAGTAAATGTCCAACTGTCCATCCACCGTTTTTCTGATAATAATCCCTTGAAGGAAGAAGTCCTGCGACTTCTTTAGGTGTGAATTGGAAACCGGTTGGCTGCCCTATCCCGAATTTATCGGCCCACAATCTCCATTTTTCTATGCTAATGAATTGAGCTAAATGTTGGAAGTAAGTATTGCATGAAGTTTCTAAGGCAGACATTAAATTCAATTCTCCATGTCCACTACGAAGATTACACCTAAAGATCACGTCTCCTACCTGTAGTGAACCTACGCATGCGGCGAATGTAGTAAGTGTGTCGGTTACTCCAGTTTCCAAAGCTGCAATTGCTCCAATCATTTTTAGAGTAGATCCAGGGGGATATCTACCTCTGATCGCTCGGTTAAGAAGAGTCGTTTCGCTATTTAGAACCTTTACTCTATCATCTTGGGATTGAAAAGAGACNAATATATTAGGATCGAATGTTGGATGATTTGCCATTGCCAATATTGCACCATTCCTAACGTCAATTACGACAATGGCTCCGGCAAGACTATCGGGCAAGAAACTTTCGATGCGTCTTTGTAATTCAATGTCAATAGTTAATTTCAAGTCTTGACCAGGTTTTGGCGCTTGAAGTCGCTTAGTAAATTCTCTCCTAACATGGCCGGAAGCATCAATCTCGAAATAGCGGACGCCGTCAAATCCCCTCAGGCTACTCTCGTGTAATTTTTCTAAACCCGTTTTCCCAATGAAATCACCTATAACATAATTTTCATTACTATCGGATTTGTAAAGTCCCATGTAACCTANTAGATGGGCGGCACTTTTACCAAACGGATAATAGCGTTGTGCTTCGGTTTCTATTGAAAGTGATGGCCATTGTGAACGCAATCGTTCTTCNACAATTGAAACAGTGCGGAAATCAACGTCTCTCTTGAGGCGGATATTCCTAATTTTTTTGTCATATTTACCATCTACAGATGTATCTCCTGTTGAGGTAATGAAAGCTTGTTTGATTTTTTTGTAGCGTTCTTCGGTCGTTGTGGCTAAGGATACGGTATAGAATGGTCGGTTGCGGACTAAGACGCGGTTATGTCGATCCAAAATTAGTCCNCGTGGAGCTTTTACGCGTTTTTGAGTTATTCTATTTTCTTCCGATTCGCGGACATAATTGTCANATGTATTGATTTGAANATGAAANAAACGAACAAGCAATATTATGAACAATAGCCCGACAATAAGAACCATACCAATTAAGTCTGGACGTTGATCTTGGGGGGGAACACTCTCGGAGTAATTATTCACTTAAAAGACGGTTTCTGAATTTGAATCCAGTAGTGTAAATAAGGCCGAAAACGGTGGTAAGTAATGCTCTTCCAATTCCGTAGCGTAGCATGAAACCTGGAATATCTGCTAAGTGTATTGCAGTCGAGCCTATATAAAATATGAAATCGTGGATTAGTGATACATTAAAAAGTAATATCGCTACTACTAAGTTATTGTCGTAGGCTAACCGTTTACGGATATAACCGATAGTGAAACCGACTGTAGATTTCAAAAACATATTTAATCCTAAATCTTGCGGCGAATATATGTCTTGGAAAAGACCTCCTATAGCTCCTATGGTCATTCCTAATACCGAACCGTGTCGCAAACCTGCAAATAATGCGACTAAGATAATTAAATCGGGTCGCATTCCATATAAGTCAAATGAATTTGGCAAAGAAGAGTGTAGAATAATTGTTATCAGCAAGACAAGTGTATAGCGAATTATCTTCATTATCAATCGTTTGATGTTGGAATAATAAGCNTCGTTCCTACAGACAATATAGAATCGAGGTGGGTACCGTTGATCTTTGCTATCTTTTTGGGATCTGCATTGTATTTTTTTGCGATGTTGTAGAATGTATCACCTTTCAAAACGATATGACGTGTTTTTTGAATAAAATTTAGAATGAGGTTTTGTCCTGGTGTTATAAATGAGTTTCTTAGATTGTTCCATATTTTTATCGAATCTAATTGAATTTCATATATTTGTGAGATTTCCCACAAGGTTTGTCCTTCCNTAACAGTGTGGGAAAACCTATTATTCGTTGTAAATTTTGACACTAAATTTGTATTTGTTAAGGTNTTATTTTGGTGAGGATTGATTTTCAACAATTGTCCGGATTTTATAAGAGAATTATCCAGGTTATTCCAAGCCATTAATTTATGCAACTTTANACCGTAATCGTTACTTATCTTACTTAGTGTTTCTCCGGACTTTACCAAATGTAAATTATTTGTTGGAATAGTTTTTTTTATTTGATTATGANTTGGTATGTATAATTCTTGTCCAGGAAGAATTCGATTTGGATTTTTTATGGTATTTGCAGCAATAATAATATCAGGTTTAATTCCAAACATTTTTGAAATTACGGATAAATTTTCACCAGCTTGTACATGGTAAACAATTAAAGAAGTCTTATTGATCGCAGCTATCTTGGGGTAGTTATCTAAAAAAGTTTGCGACATATTAAGTGGTAAATTAATATGGTAGGGTTTTTTTGAGTTTGGTGGCGTAATAGACTGACGTAATTCAGGGTTGAGTCTACGAAGATTTTCTTCTTCAACATCAAGAGCTTTTGCTACCGAACGTAAATCTACGTAAGGCCATGATTCCGGTAATGCTATTTTTTCAAAATGTAACTCTGATTCAAATTTTGTCTCAGAGAAGCCAAATAATTGAGGATTTTTTGATATTATAACTGCTGCCATGAAAAGTGGAACATAATTTTCGGTTTCTTCTGGTAACTCTAATTTCCAAAAATCTCGTGTTCCAGCTTTTTCGATAGCTCTTTTTACGCGGCCTCGTCCCGAATTATATGCAGCTGTCGCCAAACGCCAGTCTCCGAATTCTCTGTAAAGACTTGTTAAATGGTTTGCTGCTGCGCGCGTAGATTTTTCGGGATCTCTACGCTCATCAATCCAATGGTTTTGTTTTAAGCCCTCTAACTCACCAGTGGTTGATATAAACTGCCATAGACCAACGGCTCTTGCTCTCGAATAGGCGTTAGGATTGAAACCACTTTCAATCATAGAAATGTAGAGTAAGTCAGTAGGAAGGTTTTTTCCTTTTAATACGCTTTCGATCAAGCGCTTATATCGGCCAGACCGAGCTAACCATGTAGCATAGGTCTTTTTACCTCGTGTTTGAAAGAAGCGAATACTAGCTGCTACACGAGAATTTGCATCAATTGGAATATTACAAGAGTCAATTAGCTGGTGTATTCGAACAAGTTGAGGAGCATCTCCAGTTAATTCCTCGACTCGTTCTTCAGATAGTCCCTTTAATAGCAAGGTCAGGGGGCTATTGGGGGAAAACCGATCTAACTGCGGTAGTAATTTCAAATAGCTGCGTTCGATGGAAAAAGCTAGTGTATTTGCCCGGGTAGTATCAAAATTTATGTCTCGAGCTTCTAATTTTGATAGAAACGAAAATGCAGAATCTAAATCTTGTTGTGCATTTTTGGCACGATTAAGCGAAATTGCTTCTTGGGCTCTAAGTAACAGAAAATGTACACCGCGTAAGTCTTCAATCGGTTCAAGGCTTTCGTATGGTAGTTCGGTATCTTCGGAGATTACTTCTTTTACTGTTGGCAATTCTTGTTGTTGATTGAATCGATACGAACATGCATACAAAACTGCCAAGCTTAAATATAAAAAAAAGTAGAACACGGTTAATCTTTATTCTCAGGCGCAATGATTTGGGAGCGAACTTTTATGGCATTAGGGTAAAGCCTTTGTATTTTTTCCGCCGCGGTCTGTACTGTGTTTTCATTGATATAATGGCCAACCTCTATTTTATACCAAGGTGCCTTAAAAATAACATCAATGTCATGTCTTTTAAGCTGAATTTCAGCTTCGTTTTTTACAGTATTAGCTTTTTCTTGTGTGAGAAATTGATCAATAAGTACGCGCCAACCAAATATTGATTTTTGNTTNATATTGTCCGGTTTTTTAATTANACCATTATTTTTTTCAAAATTNCNTGACAAAGATTTATTTGCGGAAATAACGAATGCATCACTGTAGTCTTGGTTTAGTTCAATTACATAATCTTTAAAAGATATGGCACTATCTTTGTTTTCAAAATCACCAGCACTTATCAAGAATAAATCCCCGCGTTTCTCAATATATACTGGTTCAGTCAATTGTTGGGTTAANTTCTTATAGCGNGAGAGACTATTCTTCCCATTACTCAATGCTAACAATTGGACTCTAAAAACTTTTTCTTTGTTGTGAGGGAAAGATATAGCCTCGCGAATGGATATAGTATCTGGTTGAAGAGGTGACGTCTTTGTGTGTTGTTTAATTAATTTATTAGTGTCAACTTTTGTAAATTGAACTTGTTTCCGAGAAAATATTGGTTGAATCAAAAATCTGTCATCCTTTAAAGTTGAAGGATCAAAGGTCTCTCGGTGGACGGTGCTCGATTTGTTTACGGATAGTTCTTTGATATTGGGCTTTGACCTAGTAGCACAGGAAATACAACACAAACAGAGACAGAAGAAATATGAAACAATGTTGGGAAAAAAAATCTTCATATCATTAATCATTTGTTTTCCAAGATTGCAATGTCTTTGAGAAGGGTGGACTAGCAATGCCTTTTTCAGATATAATTGCACTTATGAATTGATTAGGCGTTACATCGAACGCGGGATTATACACGGGCACGTCGGTTTGGGTAATTGAATTGTTCATGATTCGACGGACTTCATCACCATGTCTATGTTCGATTGGAATCTGGTCTCCATTTGTGATAGATAAATCGAGGGTTGAAACTGGCGCAACAACATAAAATGGCACATTATGTTGTTTAGCAATAATGGCTAATCCATATGTTCCTATTTTATTTGCCACATCGCCATTAGCTGCTATTCGATCCGCTCCAACAACACAGCAGGTTATGTCCTCCTTGCGAAGTAATGAAGCAGCCATATTATCACAAATAATAGTCACATCAATCCCATTTTCACTTAGTTCCCATGCGGTGAGTCGCGCGCCTTGGAGGAGCGGCCTAGTCTCGCTTGCAAAAACATTTATTGATTTCCCACTATTTTTGGCTGAATATAGCATACCTAATGCTGTTCCGTAATCGGATGTTGCAAGTGCACCTGCGTTGCAGTGTGTTATAATATTAGATTTTTCAGGAAGTAAGGCTGCTCCAANTCTACCCATTTGTCGACAAATAAGACGATCTTGATGGAATAACTCATGGGCNTCATTCAGNAATGCTTCGAAAATAGCAGTATTACTGAATGAACGGTGTTTATCAACAATTTTTTGCATTTTCTCGATTGCCCAAAATAAGTTGACAGCAGTAGGCCTTGTCTGTGAAAAACGGTTACAAGCTTCCGTTATACTATTTAGGAAAATATCAGAGGATTGATTTTTTGATTTATAGGCACTTAGGGCTATTCCATAGGCTACAGTTAAGCCAATAGCAGGAGCACCTCTCACGATTAAATGTTCTATAGCATTAGCTATATCTTCAACCTCGAAATACTTTCTGTATTCCACTCGGTTAGGTAGAAGGGTTTGATCTAATAGGACCAGAGAATTATTATCCCATTTTAATGTTTCAATAGACATTAAGTTTGGGAAAATTCGAATGGAGATCGAGGTATATCGTCAGGTTCAATTTCGTCTTTAAATTCTTGAAATTTTGCGTCTCCCCACAAACGCTCTAAGGAATAAAATTCACGATCTTCATGACGAAATACGTGGACNACAATATCAANGAAATCTAACAACATCCATCGGCGAGTCTCGGCTCCTTCTATGTGCCAAACTGGATTTCCAGATTNCTTAGATTTATCCGCAACTTCTTTAGAAAGACTTTTTACATGTTGGTCTGATATCCCAGTNCATATTATAAAAAAATCTGTAGAAGCTGAGAGTTCTCGAAGATCCATCAATAGAATGTCTTGGCCCTTTTTCTCTATTAAGACCTTAATTATAAGGTTAATTNGGGTATTTTTGTGATAGTTCATTTACTTAAATTTCACTCGGTTTTTTTAAGGTAATAGTTTTATGCGTTCAAAATCCTTACCTATAATAACGGTAATATTAGTTAGTGGAAACATACGAGTTGTTTGTTGGCTGATAATATGTGGTATGCCAAGTAAGTTAGCTACTTGTTTAACCGGTTCAATATTACCACCACGGTGNATAACTACAGAATGTAGATGATTGAAGTGGTCAGCNTTGCCTTCATTTATTACGTCGAGACCTAGAGCCCGAGCTTTATCTGTTAAGCGGGCTGCAAGGTGATATGTTCCGCAGCCATTTAATATTTCTATTTGGAATTTTTCATTTGATAATGTTGTATCTGTAAAACTTTCTGGAACTATAACTGGATCTACAATAGTCATTTCGTTAGTGGTAGTCCAAGTGCTAAAGGCAACGATCATAGCACTAGAAAAACTAGCCCAAAGCCAAAGAATCTTGTTTTGCACGGGGTACTCCTAAATACTACACCAACTGTGTAAACTGTATAGAAAACAAAACTGTCAAAAGGAAGGAAAAACGGTGACATTAGTCAAATCGATCATGTTTCTATGTTATTATTTTAAAAAAGGCATAGTTTATGCGTGGTTGAACAGTCAATTTGTGAATGTTTACTAGGCGGTAAATGATGTTAATAACTGAGTCGATAGTAAATGATTTTTCGATGGATGATTTTATTTGGGGATGTCATCGCGCCTATCAACTTTTAGAATCGGAAGTCGTTAGCAATTTACCGCGTAAAGAGCGAGTTGAAGAGTGTGGTGGTCTTGACCGGTTTCGNNTAGAAATGTGTTCTATGTGGCCTGGTTTGTACAAGGCATGTAAAATAATTGATGAACGCTCTGATGTTACAACGGGTCGTCTATCCAAGCGCATAGCTCATATAGATTTGTATGATATAAAAAATGATGTGTCTATTAAATTGGATGCGGGAAATGTGACTGATATGCGTACGGGTGCTGCCGGGGCCCTTGCTTTGAATTATGTAAAGAAACATTCTATTCGGACAATTGCTATAATTGGAACTGGACGTATTGCTCGAAATTTGGCGATGGCATGCGATATTCTTTTTGAGCTAGACCATATCTCATTTACGAGTCGAAAGAAAGAAAATAGACAAGCGTTCCTGCGGGCAATGAANAGTAAAGTCAAAGCTACCCTAAAAATGTTTCCAACAATTGAAGATTGTTTGCCCGGTGTCGATGCTGTTTTAATGGCGGTGCCCACGGCGTCACCTATAATTAATTCTTCTATTTTTGATTCTATTCCCTATTTGGTTGTAATTGGGGGTGATAGCCGTACGAGACAGGTATCACAGGAGCTAATGGAGAAATATCCTATTGTAGTCGACGATATTATGCAGGCAAAAAACTCGGGAGAATTTATTTGGGCTTATGATAATAGATTTGANGATTTACTCAGGTTTGCCAAAAATACTTCAGGGGAAGTCTTGACATTGGATAAGTACGTGCAAAGTTCCTCCAAAATGGAACATGCATTGATTTATCTCACTGGAATGTCAGTTCATGATCTATGTTCAGCTGCTATGATTTACGAAAAGATTGCGAGGATAGAGGGCGGACCGATGGGTTATGTAAGATGAATCTTTATTTTTATCGAAAGAGTCCNGAGTATTTGAAAGTCATAATATAATCTTGAGACCCTTTGCGTTTAGATTTTTCTCTCGAGTCGTAGATGTCCCATCCAAAGCCAAAAAGCAGTTGGTCTTTATAAAATGATACTGCTAAACCCAAGGAAACTGCTAATCGATTGCCAGTAGATATTGCTTCTAAGACATTCCCAATTGCAGTGAAATGTATTCCTGAGACCGAAGGATTGTCCACGTTATGCCAACCTGCAAACGCTATGCCAGGTAGACCAATCAATCTTTCGGTTTTTCCTCTCACGATGCGTACCGAATCTCCTTCTGATAATTCATAATTGCGACCTGGCCTGATTGTCAGAAAAGACACTAACGGCTTAGCCTCGAATTCCCATTTCCAACCTCCTGCCTCAAGAATTTGACTTATGCTCTGAGGGGGGGCTCCTGGATAACTGCTCGTAGTTATCTTAAGGCGTATACGGCGATTTCCATCTTCCGTGAGTCGTAGATTTANATCTTCTGCTACGACCTGNNTATCACTAGATTCATAAATTTTGACGGTTGTAGTTTGACTTCCACCCTGAGGGTCGTAATTCTCATCTAATTTAGTCCATTCTATAGAAAATTGTCGGCCGATCAATGCTTGTCGAAGTGAATCCGGGATGCTGAAAATCACATCTATTTTAGTTTCATCTTTTTCTATGATAGGCGTATTATTCCATTTGGGAAGAATTTCTTTTTCTTTGTCTTTTTTGGAACTATTAAGACGAACGATTCTAGCTAAATCGATGTTCTCCAGAGCGCCCTTAGCTTTTAGTTGGATCGGGCGTGCTTTGTCTTGGACGTCATTGCTGACAAGTAATATTCTACCAAAGCGTTCTCCGAGAGCTGCTGGGGTGAATCTAACTTTAAGACGAGTAGATTCACCGGGTCCAAGAGAGAAATTGGGAGGTTCTACTTGGACTTCTTGGGTTTCCGGATGTGCTTGCACTTGTAGGATTGTATCACCAGAATTTGTGGCCACTATGTTACGTTCTTCTCTTTCTCCTAATACTACNTATCCAAAGTCTATTGTTCCTGTCGGGTTTAGTTCTATTTCTGCGGCCACTCCGGTTCCATTCAAAAGAATATCCAAAGTTTCGGTTCCCTCGCTCCAATATCCGTCTATTCGTAGAGAACTGGATATTGTACCGCGTGACGAGGGCGTAAATGAGATGCGAATTGGTACTGTACGNAGGCTNTTTGCCGGAAGCTTTAGTTTGTTACTCGGGTCTATTTGAGTGTATACACTAAAATCTTCACTTGTTGAACGTAATTGGTTGATTATTAAGTCCGAATTACCAATGTTTGCTAGTTCTACAACTTGGCTACTTGTCTCTCCGACGGCGATACGTCCGAAGTCGACAGTTGAAGGGCTTAATTTTAGGAACTGACCTATGCCGAGAAGTCGGACAAATTCAGTTCCAGATTCTGTAGTTACAATAAGGGTTGCTTCACGTTCTCCAACTTCTTTTGGAGAGAAATCCAATGAAATTTTATCGGTTTGTCCTGGTTTGATAACTGAACTAAATATTCCATCATGACCATGTTCAAATTCATCTCCTAAATTATCTCGTAGTTGGATATCTACCGCGAAAGGACTTCCACCGCGATTCCATAGCAAAAGATGATCACGTGTTGTTTTACCAAGTGGCACTCTACCAAAATTGATGTTTTCTCCATTGAGAATAGCTATGCTGGCAGGCGAGATATTACCTCGACCATATAANGGTATCTGAATTTTGTTATTATTTGGGTCATTCGTGCAAGCAGAGANNGTGCTTGAAAANGTGCCTCGTGTTTTTGGGGAAAAAATGACAGAAATACTCTTTCGTTTTTTCGGCTGGATAGTAGATGGTAGGTCATCGAAATTTTTAATCGAAAAACTGTTTCCTTTGATACTCAGTGAATCTAAAACTAAGTCCAGGTCTCCATTATTAATTACTGTGATTTCTCTTTCAATCTTTTGGCCTATTTCGACATTACCAAAGTTTACGCCCACTTCAGGCAATGGGGAGATGATTGCTTTAGCGGCTTTAACATATGCTTTAATACTAACCGTGTCGTGGTGCCCGTCTTCAAAGATAATTTCTAATTCAGCGCTGATTGGACCAGCTTTTCGCGGGTCGGCAATTATTTCTAAATGAGATTTTCTGTTGGCAGGTATAACTGAGCCTACGGAGCCNGAGTACGTAAACTGATTAGTAGGTTGCAACCAGTCAATTTTACTTATGGTTATCGGTAAGAGTCCCGCATTNAAAAAATTGATTTGGCTGCTAANTTTTTTGCCGAGTTCAATTTCGCCAAAATCTAATGCCTCTTCTGGCTCGATAATAAGACTATGAACTGAAACCCGAGCGTCAAGATTTACTAGGGTGTTGTGTTCGTTGAAAAACCCTAGGACTTGGACTTCTAAAACTCCGCTGGTGAGTCCAGTATCGTTAGATGTGAAGAAAATATCAATTTCTTGGTTGGAATTTGCCGGTATACGTAGTGTTTCTAAGGCAACAGAAAAAGGTGAATCGGTGCTTAGTTTAACTTCTACTGACTGATTACTCGTATTTTTTAGGGAAATGGATTTAGAACTTTTTATATTTAAACCGATAGTCTCCCATTGGAGCAACTCAGGAGTAACCCGCACGATTTCCGCGCTGGATAATGCTGGCACTATTAAAGCCAGGAAAAATACTATTTTAACACTTATATTGTTCATTTGGTTTTAGAAAACAGAAGAGCGACCAACCCACTCCAATACCGTATGTCATGTTTGTCGAAGCGCCACAGCTCAGAAGCGTGGTATACTTCCTCTTGGGTATTTTTTAGCAGATTCAGGCCACTCTTTGTATCGCGTAACATAAAACGAATATAGCTCCAATGTCAAGAGATCCTACATATTATTAAGTGAAATTTTTTAAGCCTTGGACAAGACGCTCCATTCCAATAGTCAAAGTGTCTTTCTTCAAGGCACCAAAAGCGATACGAATATAGCAACCATCGTGGAGCCCAAAGGCTTCTCCTGGAATAACTGCAACACGATATTGTTTTATTAGTTTCTCCACTAAATCAAAAGCTTTCAGGTCTGTATCAATTTTACTCAGAATATAAAAAGCACCCAAGGGACTCGGAGTTGATACTCGGCTGCCCAATTGTGCCAAATAATGAAGACACAACTTACGTGAATGACTCAATGTCTGAATATGCGGATAAAAGTGAGATCGGCCGACACGTAGGGCTTCTATGGCAGCACGTTGGGAGATAACGGACGGACATATCAAAACTGTATCTTGAGCTTTTTCTAAGGNAGACCTTATGTGTGACGGTGCGACCAGGTAACCGATACGCCATGAAGCCAATCCATAGCTTTTTGAAAATGAGAATAAAGATATAGTGTGTTGGTTGCTATCAGCAAAAGATCCAGGTGAAACATGTTTCGCATCATCGAAAGTAAAATGTTCGTAAGCTTCATCTGAAATATGATAGATGTTTTTTTGAAGACAAAGGTTGTTAATTTGCTCAAGTGTTTTAGTTGGATATATTGCTCCAGTAGGGTTATTAGGAGAAATGGTTATTATGGCTCTTGTTCTATGAGTGATTGCAGATTTCAAGCCATCTAAATCCAATTGGTAATTTTTGTAAGTGGGTACTGTGATGGCGTTACAGTTAGCCATAGAAATGGCCATTTCGTGATTGAAATAATAAGGTGTATTAATTATAATTTCATCTCCAGGATCCGTAATTGCGAGCAAGCAATAGTAAAAAGCCATATTGCTACCAGCTGTAACCATTATCGTATGATTCTCATTAATATTTATATTGTTTTCAAATTTTAATTTGATTTTCAGAGCATCAATTAGTTCCGATAGCCCATTTGCAGACTGGTAATAATGTTCTGTTTGATTATTACCGAATGAAACAATGGATGCCAATACCTCAGGGGGGGGAGGATAAAAAACTACTCCCTGTCCTAAAGATACCGTATCCGGGGTTTGGCGTATCAGCTCCGATACGGTAGGGATCACCGCTGGTTGGACTAAAGACATGCGATCAGAAAGGTATCTTGCCATTTTTCAGGATTCCAAGGCTTCCGATAACTTTATCAACAAACGATCAATTTCGGATGTCATGTACGGGTCTAATTGGAAATTTAGTGGTTCGCGATGCACCATATTAGGGAATATTCCACGTTTGTGCATAATATATCGTTCGCAAATAATGAAGCCATCTAACCCCCCTTGTATTTGTAAAGTAGCTAATGCACAGATGGGAAAATATAATTTGTATGCCCGCTCTTCGTTTCCATTAGAAAGAGCGTCCCATAAAGCAACGGTTCCATCAAGTAATTCCACGCCTGGAATGGTTCCTGATATCCCTCTACGGAACGAATCGATGAGTAGTAATCCTCCACTTCCCTCAAAGAGGGCAGCCTGGCCATTTGTTGCGTCGTGTAAGGCCGTCAAACAAGGACCTAAGGGGGATGCTTCTGGCTTGAATAAGATTCTATCACCATAATCGAAATATAGTTTTGCTTGTAATTGAATGCTCATAGGGTTACCTACGTAAGAGCTAGCGTCTTGTATGAAAACGGGAAGTCTTACAGACTCAAGGATCGCATCAAAATAAGCTCGCAGTTGATCTTCGGGTAACGGACGAGAGATTGGAGGGATTACCATCAATGCACTGCTACCAGCTGCTTCTGCGGCTCGAGCATATTCACAGGCTTGCTTTGAACTTTCTGCAGCGACATTTATGACTACTGGACCACGCGCATTAGTCATCGAACATAATCGTTCGGGTAATTGCATGCGCTCCTCAGTTGTTAAGCGGAAAAGGTCTGAAACAAGTGCCAAACAAATACCATTGGCCCCAGTAGAAAAAGCGTAATTAATTTCAATCTCAAGTGTCTCGTAATCTATTTCCATATTAGTCGAGTAGGGCATATGTAGAACTGGGAGAACGCCAGCTAACTGTGAATTCCTCACTGTAATTCCTTTGATTTTCGGGCTGTATTAACGATATCGAGTAATACTTCAGCTATATCTTTATTTGCTGCTGCCATAAAGTGGGAGAATTTTTTTCTTTTGATATAGCGAGGTTGACCTTTAGCGCCGGTGAAACATTTTGCTCCAGCTTCTTCTGCAATTAACGAGGGTGGTCCAGCATCATAAATTGCAACTTGTCGAGTTAAATAGCCACAAAGTTTACCTTCGGCAATTTGGGTCATTACCAAAGCGGCGCCGATAGGTTCTTCGCGTGTGATTAGCCCGTGTTTTTCGCGGGCTATCTGTTGATATGTCTTGGCTTTCGATGAAACAAATACTTCACTGTTGGCATGCTGCTTCGTACAAATTGAAAGACGTGTTTTAGATTGACCTGGGGAGTGCACGAAGGCGCCCTGGTTACGCACAGCAGTGAAAATTTTATTTTCAGTAGGTCGGGCAATTATTGAGGCAACCATTAGGCCCTTGTATGCTAATCCAATACATATGTGGTAGGGGGCGTCGCCGTTTTTAAAATGCCAAGTGCCATCAATTGGATCTATGATGACAGTATAGGGTGATCTTGAATTGTTGTATTGTTGTTTAAGCGCGCTATTTTCCTCTGCAATTATTCCAACACTTGGAAGTAGGTTTGTAAATGAGCTTATTAGGATGTCTTGAACACCACTATCTATAGCCGTAAAGACAGCTGAAGCTTCTTGAGCCGCATCGCCGGTTAATTTAGTGTCTGCTGTTTTTCCTATATTTGCTATATCGCCATAGAAAATAAGCGATGCTTGAGCACATTTTTCTACAACCGGGAAAAGAGCGTCTACAAAAGTTTCTGGATTGAAAGAATGATTCATGAGATTGTTGCTTATATNAATGCGCACGGTTCGCTTTTAACAAATCGTACGAATTGAAATAATAACGGCAGGTTGATGGTTAACCTGCTGCGTGGCTCATATTTTTAGTGTGAAGAGCAGCAACTACTTTGTCAGGGCTCATAGGTAGTTCTCTTAAACGAACACCTACAGCGTCGTAAATAGCATTCGCTATTGCAGCCATAGGAGGGACTAAGGTGACCTCTCCTACCCCACGAATACCATGCGGACTTGCAGGGTTGGGGACTTCAACCATCAATGGCTCTATGGATGGAAGATCAAGAGCAGTAGGCATTCGATAATCTAAAAAACTGGCATTTGCCATAGATCCGTCATCATTATAGAAGTAACCCTCGCTTAGTGCCCAACCGATTCCTTGGACAGTTCCGCCTTGTATTTGACCTTCTACATAAGACGGGTGAATTGCCTTTCCGACATCTTGCGCAGCAGTGTAACGAAGGATTTTTACTTTTCCCGTTTCACTATCTACTTCTACGTCAACAATATGTGTTCCGAAAGCATTCTGCGGTCCTGATGCGTTGATTGTACCCGTGCCAGTTATTGGACCACCCGTACTCGCTTGTTCCAAAGCTATTTCCTTAAACGTCAAAGATTTCTCTGGATCAGAGACACAAACAAAGCAACCATTTTTGTAATGGACGTCAGATTCTTGTATTTCAAGTTGACGGGCAGCTCGTAAACACATTTCAGTTTTTATGGCTTCTGCAGCTTTGAAACATGCGTGGCCTGTAGCATAAGTAGTGCGACTACCCCCCGTTCCTGCTGTCATGCCTATCGATGAGGTGTCAGGGACAGATGGGTTGACGTCCTCAGCATTTAGTCCAAGAGTTTCCGCCACAATCATGGCCATGGACGCTCTACTTCCGCCGATATCTACTGAGCCTTCCTGGAGATTGACAGTACCGTTTGTGTTTATCGAAATGGATGCCGAAGATTCACCTCCACCATTNACCCAAAATCCCGACGCAACACCGCGGCCACGGTGGATTCCTGTTAATTTGGTCGAGTAGTGCTCGCTATCTAGTGCAGCCTGACAGGTTTCTTCACAACCTATTTTTTTGAAACGAGTTCCGTCTGCACGCCTTGTGCCCTCGCGCGCTGAATTTTTTAACCGCAATTTTAGCGGATCCATTTCNATTAACTCGGCCAATTCGTCTATGATAGTTTCAGAAGCAAATGCAGCATTTGGAGCACCAGGAGCACGGTAAGCAGATGATTTTGGTTTATTGAGGACAACGTCATAAGCCTCAATTCGNACATTTTCGATGTTATAGGGGGCAAATATACACATTGATGCGGCACCTACAGCAGATCCAGGAAATGCTCCAGCTTCGTAGACGAGTTTTGCGTACGCGGCGCATAATGTCCCGTCTTTTTTTACTCCCATTTTAGCTTTTATGAACGAGCCAGGTCCTGGCCCAGTTGCTTCAAAAACCTCTGTGCGTGTCATGACCATTTTAACGGGACGCCCAGTTTTATACGACAATATGGCAGCCGCCGGTTCCATGTAAGCTGGAAACTTTCCCCCAAATCCTCCGCCAATTTCACAAGGTATAACCTTCACTTTAGAAACCGGGACATTTAANACCTCGGAAACCTGAGATCTAATCTCGAAAGGACCTTGAGTACTGACCCAGACAGTGATCGTTCCGTCTTTTTTCCACCAGACAGTCGTATTGTGAGGTTCAATGTAACCTTGATGAACTGTAGCAGTTTTAAATTCATGCTCNACAATGTGATCAGCCTCGGAGAACCCTTTTTCCAAATCNCCCATGGCACTTTCATTGATAGTNGCTATATTGCTGATCCTATCGGTNGATTTGCCCAATTCGCGGGTAGTTCTGGTTTCGTCTAATAGGGGTGCATCGCTTCTCATAGCTGCCACTACATCGACGACTGCTGGCAAAACCTCGTATTCAACTTTGATAAGATCTAAGGCCTCCTCGGCAATATGAACAGAGGTTGCTGCCACAGCGGCTACGGCGTGTCCTTTGTATAAGACCTTATGCGATGCCAGAGAATTCGAAGCAATCTCTCTCACATTCATCAAGGTTTCGCCCAAATTGGAAATTTTGTCTACAGTTTCTACTAAATCGTCAGCAGTTGCTACGGCTGAAACACCATTTAATTTTAAAGCTTGGCTAACATCGATACTTTTGATTTTTGCATGGGCGTGGGGACTCCTCAAAACTTTACCGTAAAGCATGCCGGGTAGTTTAACATCACCTCCATATACGGCCGAACCAGTGACTTTATCGATTCCGTCGTGTCGAATTGGTCGCGTTCCGATGACTTTATAATTATTTTGGCCATCGGCTGCAGATGAAGAAGAATTTTTATTTATGGGTGTGGACATGCCATTTTCTCCTGTTCTTAAATAAAACTCTCGAGGATAATTTGAGCACCAGTAGCTTTGTAGTCAAGGTGGGGTGACTGATAATGAAAACTTCCTTTCTTTTTCCATTCAGGTCTTGTGTTCAAATGACCAAATTTGTGACGGTACCTCGCATATCCATTTCGAAATCGATATCGATTACAGGAGGTCGGCTGTAATACCAATGAATGCCGTTATGGTGGCTTGTGCCCACGGCAGGTAAAATGGCCGAAGCTAATAATTCCCGCAGTGGATAAATTGTATATACGTCGATACAGTTGATTAGGTCCCAGTTCCCTCCCAGACCTACGAGTCTCTCAGTCATTACGTTTAACACGTAGCGAGCTTTTTCAGCGATCGCGTTGTCAGATGTGTCGCCAGGCCGAATAATGCGGTCTTTTTCCAAGATGCCTTCAATAAGTTCACCAGCTCCCGCAACTACGAGAGTTTTTTGTTTTACATTTTCGTTGTCGATTACGTAGGAAAATGAATGCAGTTGCGGAGTATCGGGTGGTTTGAATTGAGGTGCAATATTAGTACGGGCAATTGGATTGAGTCCGTTAACAAAGAGGCCCCATTCTCGAAGAATTTCACAATAGCTTGAATTGAAATCTATAAATCCCTGCATCGAATAAGGGCTCGGCGAACGTAATTGCATTGCGCATAAAGAGGATATGTCAAGAGAAAGTGTTTCCAAATATCTCGCAATGAATTTAAAACCCGTTTTTAAATCGGCAGGCTGAGCTAATGTTGCATGGACGATTTCGAAACCATTGTCAGCGATCACTCCGCATGAGTAAGGTTCGATGCCTTTCAGAAAGTGATAATTTCCTGAAGGATTTGCGATCAGCATATGACTTCTCCTGTCTGGAACGATCTGGTAAAGCGTGATTTATTGTTTTTGATTTTTAGACTTCTTGACGAAATCGAATTAATTGATATTGTAATCTGTAGAAAATATGAACGAATTTCAAGATTAACAGATTACTTGAAAAAAGCTCACGTTTACGTGAATTGGCTATCAGTTGATCAGTGGTTTTGCTAAACGTGATAAAGAAACGAAAGATCATCACATGAAGCCTTCGGTTCTTCTAATGGCAGAAGTAGATCCATTTCACGCTTTGCTGCCCGAATTAGAAAAAGTTTGTCGCGTGGTACGGTGGCGGCCTGGCAGTGATGACTGGAAGAAGGAATTGTCCGAAATTGAAGGGATATATGTCTATGCGCACATCAATGTAGACGGTCCCCTTATGGACGAAATGCCAAAATTGAAAGTAGTTAGTAATTTTGGTGTTGGAGTCGATCACATCGATCTCGACGCTGCTTGTGCTAGGAATATCTCGGTGGGTAATACCCCCGGCGTATTAGATGGTGCAACGGCAGATATGACGTTTGCGCTATTGTTAGCCGCAGCTCGGAACATAACAAAGGGAGATCGTTTCGCCCGTAGTAGAGATTTTAGATTTTATGATCCGAGTTTCATGTTGGGACAGGAGGTTCATGGGGCAGTACTCGGTGTTGTTGGGTTAGGTAATATTGGTTATCAGGTAGCCAAGCGTGCCATAGGATTTGATATGAAGGTAGTTTACCACAACCGTCGAAAAAATGAGAAAGCCGAAAAAGATTTGGGGGTAGAATATTTGCCTCTCGATGACCTCCTCCAACGAGCAGATTTTGTTTCCTTGAACATGCCCTTAACGCAGGAATCTTCACGGATGATCGGTAGNCGAGAANTGAGCTTAATGAAGTCGTCGGCTGTGCTTATAAATGCCGCCCGAGGAGGCGTAGTGGACCATGAGGCGNTACTCGATTGTTTAATTGCCGGTAAACTCCATGCGGCTGCTCTCGACGTCACCGATCCAGAACCGCTACCAAGAGATCATCCTTTATTAAAGTTGGACAATCTGATTGTTGCACCACATCTGGGAAGTGCTACCGAGCAAACCCGAATAGCCATGGTTCNACGCTCAGTCAAAAACCTGTTGGCTGGATTACGGGGTGAACCTTTGCCATGGCTGATTACTTGACGGAAATTATTAGTTTTTAAAACGATTTAGAGNGGTTTTTATGGATGAGTCAAAACATTACAGCGTCTCAATTATAGGGTCAGGACCAGCAGGCCTTACAGCAGCGCTTTATGCTGCGCGGGCAGANCTAAAACCCTTGGTACTAGAGGGACTTCAACCTGGGGGACAGTTGACGATTACTACAGACGTAGAAAATTTTCCTGGTTTTCCTGATGGTATAATGGGTCCAGATTTGATGGATAAAATGCGTCTGCAAGCCCAACGTTTTGGAGCTGAAACTTACTATAAAATCGCGTCTAAAGTTGATTTTTCCCAAAGGCCTTTTTCAATTGAAACCGATGATTCATTTTATACTACAGATGCAGTTATAATAGCAACTGGAGCGTCTGCTCGTTTGTTGGGTATTGAGTCTGAGTCTAGGTTGATGGGGCACGGTGTGTCGGCCTGTGCAACATGTGACGGATTCTTCTTTCGCGATAAGGAAATAGCTGTAGTTGGTGGAGGTGATTCTGCGATGGAAGANGCCAATTTTCTAACAAAATTTGCTTCAAAAGTTACCTTGTTGCACAGGCGTGAAGAGTTCAGNGCCTCCCGAATAATGCTTAANCGTGCCAAAGAGAATCCCAAGGTCGAGTTTGTCACGAATGTATCTGTTGANGAGATTTTGGAATCAGAGGAAGGTGGGGCTGTTCGTGGGTTGCGTTTAAAAGATACGCTAACTGGTGGTGAGCGAGAGCTGAAGTGCGAGGGTGTATTTATGGCGATTGGTCATATACCTAATTCTGATATTTTTCGAAACTCGATAACTATGGATGAACAAGGGTATATCTTGACTGCTCCTGATTCAACAGCAACGAACATAAAAGGCGTTTTCGCCTGTGGTGATGTACAGGATACAGTCTACAGACAAGCTGTTACGGCTGCAGGNTCTGGCTGTATGGCTGCGATTGANGCCGAACGTTTTCTGTCACACTGAATTCGATCAGGTCTGATGTAGTCGTAGATGAGTGAATTGTTTATATTACACAGATGAGCAAAAAGATTCACTCATTGGGTATACGCCCTAAATCTGAATTAGGTCAGAACTTTCTTATCGACAAGGGATTATTGGAACGGGAAGTAGCTTATGCTGACGTGCAGTCTTCTGATTCCATTTTCGAGATTGGACCTGGTTTCGGTAACCTCACTAGTCAGTTGTTGAAGCATACCCATAATGTTACTGTAATCGAGTATGATCGACAATTTTCCAAACCGCTTGAGAATATCCAAAAACATCATAATTCTTTACGGATTATTTGGGGTGATGTCCTGAAGATTCGAATTCCGGATTTTGACAAGGTTGTTGCTAATCTACCGTATAAAATCACACTACCCATTTTTTTTAAGATACTGGAGCGAAAATTCGTCTCAGCTGTATTCATTATTCAAATGAGCTTAGCTCAGCGGATTGCTGCGAAAGTCGGTCAACCAGGGTATTGTCGTCCCGGAGTCGCTATCGGACGAAAGTCACGATTTGAGATTATTGAAGAAGTAAAACCCGAATCATTTTACCCGAGACCAAAAGTTTCGAGCGCGATTGTAAGGATGGAGCGTATTCAGTCACGTTTTCATATCTCTTCCGAAAGTTTTTTTAAGGAAACGTTAGATAAGCTTTTTCTTTACCGTGATAATACCGTCCAGGAGGCAATTATATTGGATAAGAATCGCTTTTTCCCGCCAACTATGTTGTCGGACCTTTCGTCCAAGATCAAGAAGAAAACGGTAAAAGCTGTAACCCCGGTAGAATTTGGATTTATTTCTGAAACATGTTGGGAAAAACGGGGTCAAAAAAGCTTTATAAGGGGTCAACAGAGCTTATAGGTCTCGTAATTATTCTCGCACGGNTTTCCGCGGCTGATATGCATTCTTCCAAACGGGATTTCCATTATAACAGAAAAAACTGTAGTCCAAAACCCAGTTTGTGGATTATTATTTGCGTGTCTGCAGATAGAATATGGGTATCCGGAATGGTCTTGCAATGCTTTTTTAGCTGNATCGACCGTATTGAATTCAGTTTTTAAAATTTCACGTACTCGTTCTAACCTCGGAGAGGATTCTATCAATTCTGGAAAATCTAAGTTTGTCTTAACGAGCTNTGGGTGTAGACAGTGGTTGGTGTGGGTGACTATTTTGGGGTCTTGAATGATGCATACGTTATCGATGGTAATTTCCATATCCGCTGGGCCCTCCGGTGTGGCGAGCATGATGTTCGCAGGTATTGCTCGGTAAGCTCGCCGGACTGCATCGATGGCTCCTGCTAAAGAAGATTCTTCATATACGGAACGGACGGTGAAATAATGNGGAACACCAANGTCGCGGGAAGGGGCNGGAAGAGAGTTCAAGCAAACCCCTAAACCAGCCTCACTAAAGCCAATGTATCCTATTAGCCCGGCTTGAGTGATGTTTATGAATGATGGTCCTTGATCTGGTTGTCGCGTNAGAACAATTGTAAAGNGGTCCAGCGCAGGGTCATTGTCCCAATTTTGGGCAAGTATTGAATTGTTAGCATCACTTGAGGAGAATGAAGTACAGCCGCCTTCGGGATCTGCTGTCAACTGATTTCTTACTTGAAGCAAAAATAATTCGTTTATATTGACTCCGGAGCTCTGTTCTATTCCACGAAGTTCCTCGATTAAATCTGGAGAATAGTTCTTTACCATTTCAGAACTTTGATGTGCTATCAATTGTGCTCGGTATTCCGAAATATTGGTGGTTTTCCTAACTCTTTCGAGTGCTATTGATGTGAAGCCACGGATTTCTTCACGGACCTCTTCGCCGATTTGTCTACCCATCTCTAATGGATTTCCGCGAACAGTAATTTCTCTATAGCGTTTTCCCATATATAAAATCCTTTATTTGCGGATTTCTATTACTACTTTTCCGATTGTGCTATTTGTTCGTAATCGCTCGTGAGCTTCGTTGATCTTCTCGATTGGGTATATTGTATCAATAACAGGCTTAATTTTTCCTTCGAGCAATTCGGACCAGAACCTTTCCTTAAAGTTTTCTACAATACGGGTTTTTTCTTCTTCTGATCGATTACGTAAAGTAGATCCGACTANGTGTAGCCTTTTACTTAAAACTTTTCCAATATTCAGGTTGGCTTTGTCACCTGAAAGAATAGCTATAAAAACTAAACGCCCTTTGAATTTTAAGGAATCTATATTACGAGCTAAATAGGCAGCACCATTGATATCCAAGATAACGTCCGCGCCGCCGTAATGATTTTTTACGATTTGGGCGAAGTCACTTTTGTGGTAGTTTACGCTGCAGTCTGCGCCTAGTTCTTTACAAAAAGATATTTTTTCCTCGGAACCAGCAGTAGCAATTACTTGGCATTTAGTATGAACGGCCAATTGGATCGCTGCAGTGCCGACTCCGCTAGCTCCTCCATGAATGACTACTGTCTCGTTAGCTTNAAGNTNAGCCTCNTTGAATAGGTTGATATATGCTGTAAGAAAAACTTCAGGTATAGCAGCAGCATAGTTATAATCCCAATTTTTTGGAATACTAATGAGGTGAGAAGCCGGAACGGCGACGATTTCTGCATATCCCCCGCCCGACAACAAGCTCAAGACGCGATCCCCTTCTTGCCAATCGGTTACATGTTTCCCGACGTGACATATCGTCCCTGCCATCTCTAATCCAAGAATAGAAGAAGCTCCAGGTGGAGGAGGATATTTCCCATNTCGTTGCAANAGATCTGCCCGGTTTACAGCCGTTGAATGAATTTCTACAAGTACTTCATGGTCGGCACAGTGTGGGNGAGGGACTTGACTCCACCACATTTCTTTATTGCTGTCAACTAAAATAGCCATCATTTCTTTGTGTTTACTCATACCGGTAGCCTCGGGCAAAAGATTTCAAAAATGCTTGCTCCAACTACGGCTCCAATTAGAGTGGATAATGCAACCAATTCGCCACTTCCTATTTGAGCATATATAGGTCCAGGGCAAGATCCAGTAATCGCCCACCCGATACCAAACAATACACCACCNATTATAGTACCTTTGTTAAATTTTTTATTAGGTACTGCAATAGTTTTATTTTTGGCGTGGACTAGNTTAAAAAGATGAATTGTTCTTATGGCGGCTATACCTGTAATTACAGCTGATCCTATTGTTAAAAACATATGTGACTCTTCAAAGTTAAACATTGCCTGAATACGGAACCAGGAAGCGACCTCTGATTTCAAAAGAACTATACCAAAATATATGCCGATAATTATCGTAATTAAATTGTTCATATTAACGTACCTAATTAATTTGAGATCTTAAAAAGGTTAAAAGTATACCTCCAACGAAAAAACTTATTGTGGCTATGAGGCTTACAGTCTGAAAGTGGCAGAGCCCGGTAATTGAATGTCCAGCGGTACATCCATTGGCATAGCGAGAACCAAATCCCACGAGGATACCCCCTAAAAATAATGTTCCCAAACCCGATATTTTGTTGTAGTACAAGGGCAATAGGTTATTGGTCTCGGTGGATAAAATATTTCCCGCTAAATACCCTCCAATGATAATCCCTNCGACAAAGTAAAGAGACCAAAGATCTTGTTTTGTTTGTCTCATACTTGGAATTGCTTTCCCAAGAGTTAACCCACATATGGCGCTGAGACTTCGCGAAACACCAAACGGCTTATTTATGAAGAGATGCAGCATAGGTAACGTAAGTCCTATCAATGGTCCTGAAACATACCAGGGCCAAGGTTCAAGTAACCAGACCATTTTATTCCTTTCGCTATAAATTTTGCTCAGTTTTCGATAGCTATATACAACTTAGTCAAACTTCAATAAGAAATTTCAATTTACCAAGCTATTAAAGTTTTTAACGAATTGCTTGCTTACCGTCATTTTACGTTTAACTTTTAGATTAATAAAAATTAAAAGATAAAATAAAAGGGTTGTTCGGTGATGACCAACATTGAAGTGAAGGCTAGATGTACGGACGTCAGAAGAGCAGAGGAGAATTTAAATTCAATCGGCGCCGGACTTGCCGGCACGTTTAGACAACAAAAAGATACGTATTTTAATTCTCTCACTGAGGGAACACTGAAATTGCGCCAGTGTGGTCCCGAGGAGGGCTACGTAATTTATTACGAAAGAAGTGAAAAAGCGGGCCCCAAACGGAGTGACTATGAAGTTTCCAGTACTTCAGACCCGATAGCCATGCGAACTGTTTTAAGAAAAATCTTTGGAATATATGCTGAAGTAGAGAAAACCAGGCAAGTATGGTTGTGGGAAAATGTACGTATCCATCTTGATGATGTTAGGGGCTTAGGGTGTTTCGTAGAATTAGAAGCATTAACTGAAGAGCAGGGAATTAGAGAAAGTCAAAGTCGTATAGAAACATTGATGCGTGCATTGGAAATTGCTAGTGATGATTTGGTAAACTGCTCTTATGGTGATTTATTATCGGCCAATAAATAATTCACAAACTTCTTGCGAAAGAATGGATGAAATAAATGTCAAAGTCAGAAGGTCAGGTCCGCGGTATCACCGTAACAATATTTGAAGATGAATACATTATAGCAGATCCAGATGCTCAGAAGGTTCAGAGAATTGCCCAATATGTGGACAATAAGATGAGAGAGATTGACAGACAACATTCTTCAAATATTTCTACTGCGAAATTGGCTGTGCTCGCCGCGATGACAATTGCTGATGAATTTATGCAGGTCGTTGGCGAGCAAGATAGGTTAGCTGAATCAGCTCAAGAAAATCTTCACAGGCTAAGTGCTTTAGTAGATGCTCGGGTGGACGTGGCTAATGGTTCTATTAATGAGGAAGGTATTCAGCGTAAACGTTGGTGTGAAGATTCAAAGCATAAAGCAACAACAGATTAATGTTCCGATTCGTGATTTTGCTTGCAGTGGTTTTCATTAGCCTTGGTTTTTGGGGTTGTACGCCACATGCCTCTTATGAGAAGAGTGACTGTGAATTATTTTCGGGTTTAGGCCTAATTCAAGCTAATCCTGCAGGAGTATTGGATAAACGATTGGAAGTACAAGTATCATTAAGAATATGTCCGCCCATAGATGGATTAGCAGAAATTACACGGAAGAAGATAGAGCTTAAGCATAACTTACTCCGACTGCTAAGCGCTAAGTCGGAAGAGCAACTTAAGGATCCTTTGCGCATAGAAATACTGCAGCAAGAGATCAAAGAGTTAGTAAATGGAGAGATTTTAAAAAAGGGTAAAGCGGTTGAGGTTTTTATTACTCGTTTTGAACTTTTTTGATTTTTGTTCTAGTTATTAACCATTTTCTCCCTTAATGTTCGTTCTACCTTTTGGCAGATTTCATTTGCTTGATAGATATTCTGAGCTTCGGCAATAATGCGTAGGACGGGTTCTGTATTTGATGGTCTCAAATGCAACCAAGGGCAATTTTGTTTGCCCTCTACAAAGATCTTGAAGCCATCCTTTACGGGGTGGACATGTGCTTTTGGGTTTTCCTTTAAAAATTGCTCTACCACAACATCAATAATGTTTTTGTCACAGGATATTTTTCGTTTTTGTATTGCGTAATTTGGCAGACATGATAAGAGATGTTCGAAAGGTTGTCTGCTTTCGGTTATGGCTTTGAGTATAAGAATTATTCCAGTTGCTGCATCTCGCCCTGGAGTGACTTGCGTTAATACGACGCCACCGTTTCCCTCTCCACCAATAACAGCATGTGTTTCCAGCATTTTTTCTACTACGTGGACTTCTCCAACTGGTGTTAGATGAACATCACATTCATTTGCTATTGCAACATCGCTTATAGTCTGAGAAGTAGAAAGTGTGGTAACGACAGGTCCCTTTTTTTGGTCTGTAAGTGTCTTAGTAGCTATTGCTAAGGTAATATCCTCTCCCACAGGTTGTCCGATGGAGTCCACAATTGTCACACGGTCAGCGTCGGGGTCAATCGCAAAACCTATAGCACTTTTGTTTCTTACTACTTCTTTGCCCAGATCCTCTAAATTAGAGGGTATTGGTTCGGGGTCATGTGCGAAATGACCATTAGGTTCGTCATTTATGTAGTGTGCCTGCTTCCCCAAACCTAATTCATTGAAAAGATTTTTCACAATTAATCCGCCTGTACCATTGCAAAAATCTACGGTTACTTTTATTGGTGATTTTCTTAAAGATGACACATCGATATTGGATAAAATACGAGAGATATGTTCGGTTATTGATTCAGAGGAATCGATGGTAATTATATTGCCTCCTGAATTTCGAAAAAAGTTGTCGCTTTCGTATAATTCCATCAAAGCATTGTGTTCAAATTGGTTGAGGAATACACCATCTGAACGAATAAATTTCATACCGTTCCATTCGGATGGATTGTGGCTGGCAGTAATAATGATTCCACCATCTCCATGGAGCTTGCATGTCATCAATTTAGCAGTAGGTGTTGGACAACAGCCGAGGTTATAGACTTGGCAGCCCGACATAGACAAAGCCTTTTGAGCCACATCTAAAAATACCGATCCAGAAGGGCGAGTATCTCTTGCCAAAATAACTCGCGCATTCTTAGGGAGAAATGCTGCAAACGCCTTAGAAAATCTTTTTATTGTGTCTTCAGTTAACGATTTTCCAATAATTCCTCTAATGCCGGATATACCTGTGATCAGTGGACCTTTGTCGACCATTAATTTAGTTCCTTTTGAAATATTGGTGTCATCATCTTTCATTAGCTACTTTCAAGAAGATCGCGGGGAAAATAATTATGTTCGGTCTCATTATTTAAAGTTTAGTCCGCCTTGTCTTGATAGAAAAACTTTGGATTAGGAGGAAGGGTTGTAAAAAAGCTTTATATAAAAGTAGAAAGCAAGAGTTGATTTTGGTTCGTGGTCGGGTTTGAATTAAATTTCGGTGTTTAATTATACGTATTTTATCAGTCTAATTTTGGTATTGTTTGCGACAATGCCAAGTTTATTTCAACCAAAGTAGTGTCTCCCTCGATAATATTAATACCTTTACTATTTCCTTCGAAAAGTAGAGTGCCCTCGGTGTCGAAGCCTTGCAAAGTAAGCGTATAGTTGTTGCCGGGTTTTAGTGTTGTTATTATGCCGGTGGCGGGGCCGAGGGGGGTTAATATTAGATCTTTCGATATCGGTTGTGTCTTTGGACTTTCAAGTGTAGCTGTTATCCTGTGGACTACGGTGGAAGTTTTTTTGGCCAGGGGAAGCTTTATTCGTAGCGCTGATGCTTCGTAACTCAGTCCATTTGAATCATAGGGGTTATTTCGTTCTACAGGTGTGCAGGCAATGAAGATAGAAACTGCCATAGTTATTACATATTTCATCGTACCTCTTGTTGTCTGAATTTTCCGAAGGGCAAACTCCAGGCAATTGTTTTGACTTTTAGGATCTAATTTAACTAAAATCTTTAATTTTGTCTTCCTTGACAGAGTAACATACTCATCCTATCGTTTTTGGCGTGATAAAAATTCCGATTATTATACCAATTCTTGTAGCTGTGTGTTCCTGTATTGGACCATTTGCGTTCAAAAATGTGGGATCACTAACAAGCTCTCCTCCTGTTCTGAAATCACATTTTGAAAGTGAAACAGCTACGGTTGAATTAGAATGGTCACGAGCTTCGGATAGTAGATTTGTCAAATACGAGATTCAACGTGAATTTGGCTCACATTTTGAAACAGTTATAGAGATTGGATCTGATTCAGATACGGTCCATGTTATTCATAATTTAGGCGCCGATATACTTCATCGTTTCAGGGTGGTGAGTGTCTATGAAGTTAGAGATAATATAGTTCCCGTTGTATCTAATGTTTCGTCCGGCATTATTCATAAATTTTTGGATAGTTGGCAGACCGATCCTAAGTTTATACCAACGCGTATTGCAATCGGACCGAATAAGGTTGCACATGTTTTAGGCGTAGGAGCAGGGAGCATACAGCGTTTCAATAAAAGTGGTACAAAACTATCTCCGTTGGTTTACTCGACAGAACGGTTAGCGTGCATGGAGACAAGTGTTTTAGATGGCCCCTCTCTTGCGATTGATGTAGATGGTAATATCTACGTAGTATACAATCTGGCGCAAAATGGTAGCAGACCTCAGCCATACTGGAGCAAATACAGTTGGGATGGAAATTTACTTTGGACTAAACCACTCGACGGGCTATTCGCTCGTCATATTCTAATTGATGGGGAAGATGTTTTTATTGAAACATTAAGTCAACTTCAGCATTTTGACAGAGATGGAAATCTACAGACACATTATCTTATTCCAGCTTTGCTGGTTTCGAGTTTACGTATATGGGACGGGCGATTTGCGGCTCTTATAGAGCCCATTTCTCTATTGGATAGTGATTGGACGGCGCCTAGGCTTGTGGTGTACGATAGTGTTGATCGTCGACGAGCAACACTATTGATTGGTCGTGATGAAAAATCAAAAGCAGATCGCGGTTCAGGGGTTTTGAGACGTCCTACCGATTTTGCCATAGATGAAATGAATAGTAGAGTTTTTGTTGTAAATGCGGCTCAGGATAGAGTTGAGGTTTTTAGAGACGGGAAATATTTGACGCAATGGGGTAGTTTGGGGACGCATGCTGGAGAATTTAGGTTTGAAGGAGATTTTGAGATAATAGATGAAATTGAAACTGGTGCCGTTGTTCGGCGGACTGTGGTTGCAGGTGGTATTGCTCGTGATGAAACTGGCTATATTTACGTAACTGATCCTTTTAATGACCGTATACAGAGATTTTATCCGTGATTAAATCTTTTGTTTCCATTGTAATTTTATTTCTTTTTTGTGTAACAAAAAGTGAAGGAAAAGGAGGGTATAATGTCTGGTCTAAAGAAAGAATACGTTATTTGAATTCCCGTATAATCAGCGACCCATATAACCCACAACTACATCTTTTATTAGCTAATGCACTTATAGAGGATGATCGAAAATATGAAGCAAAACAAAGTTTGAAAATGGCATTAGATTTAGATACTCTCTTCGCCGAAGCTTACTGTAACTTGGGTGTTCTTCTTCACAGCCAGGGTTATTTGACTGAAGCCAGTCATAATTATGAAAAAGCATTAAGTCTTGATTCTTTGATTATAGAAGCTCGAGCTGGTTTAGGAACTTTGTTATGTAGGGGAAAAGATGAGGCAAAGGGACTTGAATATTTGGAAAAAGTTATAGAATTGGATCCTGAACATTCGGGAGCACGTTTTAATCTGGCTGTCGCATATCATAAACTAGAGGATTATAAACGTTCTATTGAGCATTTGGAGGCGCTGATATCTTATGATCCGGAATATCCGGGAGCACGTGCAAGTATTGCTCGATCTTATTACAGCTTGGGTTTGGTTCGTCTTCAAGCAAAACAATCACGTTTGGCTATTCCAATATTAGAAAAAGCAGTTTTCCACGAAGTTGATAATACCAATATGCGATTCGCATTAGGATTGGCTTATCTAGAGGACGGAAACTTACAAGAAGCGGAGGCTTCTTTTTTGTCCATTGTAAAAACCGAACCTGAATATGTCCCAGCTCTTCATAATCTTGGAACAGTTTACGAACTTTTAGGGCGTGAAGAAGATGCTAACGCTGCTTACGAAAAAGTCCGTGATTTAGCTCCTTACTTAGTGACATTAGAAGCAATTAAACATACTGAGTATGATGTCAATTATTTGATCGAATAATTAATCAGGTCTTCTTCGGCGTTGACATATCACCAGACTTTGTTTTACATTACAAGGTCGAATTTACTGTTATTTGGAATTCATTTTTAGCGGTACAGATTAACTTTAAAACTCAGGCAATGTCTCTGTTACATGTTTTTTTACATGAACGAATTGTCAATTTTAGGGCGTAAATATGGCCAAAGAAGAAGCGATAGAAGTACAGGCGGTTGTAGAGGAAGCGCTGCCTAACGGATATTTTAAATGTAAAATGGAGAATGATCATGAAATCTTGGCCCATATTTCCGGTAAGATGAGGAAATATTATATTCGTGTTTTGCCAGGAGATCAAGTTACAGTGGCCCTTTCTCCCTATGATTTAACTCGAGGCAGAATTACGTTTCGGAATCGTTAATCTTATTTAGGCTTATTTAAATATAGTGTCTTAAAGTGACTTTTTTTGTTTCATCTCTCCTTACTTCTTCCTTCAAATAGCAGATCGTTAGTTGACTTGGGTGTAGTGGCCAAGACATAAATTTATGACTCAAATCTTAATTAATAAAGGTTGGTAAGACAGTGTACGGAGTTTGGCCCTTTAAAGAAGCTGCGCAGATCGTAAAGCTCCGGAAACCGCGGAGTGATCGTCCGGTCCTATTCGAGACGGGTTTCGGTCCAAGTGGTCTACCACATATNGGAACGTTTGCTGAAGTAGCACGAACCACTTGGGTTCGGAACGCTTTTGAAGAAGTTACGGGTTTGGANACTCGTTTGATGACTTTCAGTGATGACATGGATGGATTACGAAAAGTCCCATTNAATTTCCCNAATCAGCNGATGTTAAAAGAACATTTGGGGCGCCCTTTGTGCACAATTCCAGATCCTTTTAGTGAAAGTGACTGTTTTAGTGGTTACATGAATAACAAATTGAGAGATTTTTTAGACACTTATCAATTTAATTATGAATTCAAGTCTTCTAGCGTGTCGTATAAAGGTGGGGATTTTGATCAGGGATTGGCGATTTTATTAGAGAAAGTTCAGGATGTGCNTTCAATTGTTGCACCAACATTAGGTGAAGAAAAGCGGGACAGTTGGTCTCCGTTTTTGCCGATTTGTCCTTCATGTGGTTCTGTTTATTCTACTCGGGTCACTGAGTATTTTCCTTCCCGGGGAGAAATAGGTTTTGTATGCGACGGAAGTGTTGGGGATTTCGTTGGTTGTGNTGCCGAAGGCGAAGTCTCTATTTTTTCTGGTAATGTTAANGTTGGATGGAAAATGGATTGGGCTTTGAGGTGGTATACCTATGAAGTTGATTATGAAATGTATGGTAAAGATCTGATTGAATCTGCCAAATTATCNGGACGAATTGTAAGGCTAATGGGTAAACATCCACCGGTGGGTATGAATTATGAACTATTTTTGGATGAGGAAGGGAAAAAAATTAGTAAGAGTGTTGGAAAAGGGCTCACGGTTGATACGTGGGTTGAATATGCTCCGATTGAATCTTTGTTATATTACATATTCCAGAACCCACGACGAGCAAGGCGTCTTTATTGGGATGTAGTTCCCAAGTGTGTTGATGATTATTTAGATGCTTTGAGAAAGTATCCGACTATTGAACCGGAAAAATCACCCGAACAAGCTTTGTGGCATATTTATGGTCGTGGAAATTCTGTGCCATCATACGGTGCTCAAGTTAATTTTTCTATGGTTGGTAATTTGATTTCTGCGTTAGGAACTGATGCTCCTGACTTATTGGTTGAATATTTAAATCGGTATGACAAGAAGTCTGATGATTACCCTGTTGTCATTAAGGAACTAATTAGAAAAGGTATGAATTATTATCGAGATTTTATTCTGCCTAAAAAGCAATACCGTACGCCTTTGGCAAGTGAGGCGGATCAATTACGGCAACTCTTGTTCGCATTAGAAGGGGCAGATTTTTTGAATGAAGAAGAATTACAAGCGATTCCTTTTGAACTTGCGCGCAAAAATAATATAGATCCAAAGTTGTTTTTTCAGATGTTTTACGAAATTGTGTTAGGGCAGCAACGCGGTCCTCGTTTTGGTTCATTTGCAAAAATGTTAGGCTTAGAACAGATTCAGCAAATGCTTAACAAGCGAGTTGAGTGATTTAGTTCGCTTGTCAAGCAGACATGAAATTATGTAATGACTTATGTGGGGATTTTTCCTGGTGATACATTGTAAAGAAAAATTGGTTTACCAGGGAATATAAAAGTCAGTCGATTTTCAATAATTGGGAAGATCAATCAAGGGCTTTTCCTTATCAGTGCGATAGAGCAGAATAGTGTTGCCTAAAATCTGTACTAAGTGGGCGTTTGAGGCATCTACTAATCGTCTGGCTAATTCCGTTTTTTCTATCGTACAGTTTTTTTCAACGCGAACTTTCACTAACTCATTTTTATTAAATACATCATTCAGAGATCGAACTAAAGTTTCGCAAATCGCACCTTTGCCCACAAAGACCTTTGGTCTGACTTTGTTGCCTAGAGCACGTAAGAATCGTTTATGTTTCCCAATTAGTTTATCCATTAATTATCGTTTTTCCTCAAACTGATTAGTATAAACTACCTTTTGGTTATTAATACGTCTAAAAATTATTTCTTTGCAAATATTCCGCAAGAACTGTCTCGAGAAAGGGAAGAGTATAAAAAGACCTAAGATATCTGTAAGTATTCCGGGAGTTAGAAGCAGCAGGCCACCTACAAGTATCAATACTCCTTCGATAATAGGATCTGTTGGAGATTGCATGTTTTGAAGACTGAATTGTAAGTGGCGGACTACATTTGAGCCTTGGTTTTTCGCTAGTATAGCACCCGCTAGTCCCGTTGCTACTATAATCACGATTGTTAAAGTAGACCCAATATAGCTACCTATTTCAATTAGTAAGGCAAGCTCAACAATTGGTACTAGGGAGAAGATTATAAAAAGTCTAAATAGCATGTAAATCAACCTTGTTCAATGCATATCAAACTGGAATGTGATTATGGTATCTTTTTTATTCTTTTGTGAATTGTATAGTTACTAAATCGCGGATCTGGTCTGCGATTTCGTCCCAAAATGGTGATAAACTTGTCGAGTTGGATGAGCCTACCTTGCTACTACAATGAGATAATTGTTGTCGTGTGACAAGAGTTCGTGTCGTCCAATCAATAACTTCTATCTCTAATTCTATGCACGGTCTGACGTCTAAGTTTGATCCTGTGAAGCTAAAGTTTTCGACTCTAAAAGTGATTTGATAGTTAGGTTTGACAAGTGCATTTGATTCTCTTTCTCGAACACACCANAGAATTCTCTCAGACTCAGGTAAACGTCTAACAAGTGAAGGAATGATAAAGCGGTGTAATTCGCGGATCTGTTCACGAGCAAAAGCTTCATCTTGGCTTTTAAAAAATAGTAGTAGCGGATCTATATTTATTTCATAACGGTTACTTTTTCCACTTACGATTATTCCCAATGGTTTCTCCGAGTTTATGTTTTGGCCTTCTTTTATTGCCCAATCGAGGACACGCAATAGATAGGATTTACTTTGGAAAAAGGGAATTTTTGATTTTCTTGCTGCTTGCCGCATGCTTTTTTCTATCAAGTAATTTTTGTTGCTCTTTAAAATATTCTGACTTTCTTGGATCCAGTATTTCATTAGTTTCTCAGCACGATCCGNTTGAANCTGAGGCGAGCTTTTAGAAATAATTANNTTCCATAGATCGCTNCTTTTTTGTTGTTCCATANGTAATCTGCTAATTAGNTGTGTTAATCGAGCCTTGACTTTTTCTTGAGAGTCTTTGCCATTAACAAGTAACTCAGCTATAAACTNGTCGGAGTANATAGGATTGCCGGATTGGAAGTTTCTCAGAAGCTTAGAAAGTANTNCCTTATGAAATTTTGAAGTATCAGGTTCTTCCGCTGTTGAAACGCGAGTAATTGAGAATAGTAAGAATATTAGGTAAACGATACTACTTGTCGATTTCATTTATAATTTTCTTTTTTAGTTTTTCTTTTGGNATTTTTAAAGGTATCCAATAGCGCAATTTTTTTATACCTCTTTCACTGNGCCGTCCTTCTGTTCGAAAGCTGCTCTGCGTCATAGGAATAGCAGTTTCAAAGCAACCTCCGTTATACTCAATTATCTTTCTTGAGCCGACATTATCTGAGTCGCACGTTACAAGGACTTTGNTTAATTTATTTTTTTTTGCAACGTTGAGTGCCAANGAAAGGNTTTGTATACCATAACCACGTTTACGTTTACTCGGTCTTATACTATAGCCAATGTGACCACCGTAGGTAAGTAGGTAGGGAGTAGTTAATTGTGGACGAATGGAAACCTGTCCTACATACTCATTATTTGCTATTAGCCAAAACACCTGATCGACGTACCAGCCATCCGGTAAGAACGCTGAATTGCTCAAACGCTTGAGAGCATTTACAAAGTGTTCAAAGTTTGATTTGAGTGATTCAATACTGAAACCTAATCCATTAAGATAAGTTGAATTGAGTTTCCCCTCTTCGTCAAATTCTTTAGCTCCTGTTAGAAAGCTTTTCTTGTAGGCCGTCGATGGAGAAACAAGCTTGATCATATATTAGCTCCTTTCTTATTAGGCAGGTGGAAGCTATAAAGAGTAAAGGGTAAAGTCAATTTTCTTCTGTAAAGGCCCCTTTAATTTTTTCCGATGGCGTTTGAATTTGAGTTACAGTTTGCTGAACATATTGTATGCTATGCAGAAAGTAAATTCTGTTATAGATTTATTTCGATTATAACTTATCGGGACAAAAATTTTGTGAAACTTGAGCACATTCGTCTTTTGTTGCAGCCAGCTTTGTTACGTATTTGTATTACGATAAGTATTGTTACCGCAACAGCAGTCTTTTTGTCTAGTTTTTCGATCTTGTCTTTCTTTGCNTCCGTAAGTAGCGTTCTTTTAGTAATGACAATCGTTTTGTGGGCAGCATATTTTGTAATNCTAAGTTTTTTGAGTGATTCTCATAAACAACTTCGATCTAAGCAGTCTACTGGCGGCGATATTCTGCAGGCAGCGACAACATATGCTCTGNAGGATATAAGTGATTTAGCTNTNTTTAAAAAAGCCGAGCATGCACTTGAAGNAGACAATTACTTGTACGCTGCAAAGGAATTTGCCTCGATATCAGATAGAGGTATTCCTGCGGGAACTGTTAATGAAGCTGTCGCTTTAATCCGTAGCGCGCATTTTGCAGCGGCACGCGATGCATTGATGCGAGGCTTGAAGTTGACTAACAAGGGCAGCAGGATCCTAAGGGCTGCTCTATGGAATAATCTCGGAGTCTTGGAGGCTCGCCAAGGAAGACCCAATGATGCACAGCTTGCTTATAGACGCGCAATTGAAATTTTTAATAGCGAATCTGATCAACGGGGNTTGGGTGATGTATTCTTAAACGGAGCAAATGCTAGTGCAAANAGAGGTGATTTTATTGAGGCGACCGAGCAATTGATNCAATCGGATCGATCCTATCCACGACAACGCAGTCTGTTAAGTATAGCTAATGGTCTTGCTTGCAAAGGGCATGTAAGATCTGAAACCGAAGAAGATGATGAAAAATCTCTTGAGATACTTAATGAATCACTAACGTATTTTACGACGGAAAACTGTAATATTGGTCGTGCCCATGTTTTAATGCTCCGAGGCAACATTTTTTTTAAATGTAATAGAATGAAAGATGCACTTTCTGATTATTCTAAAGCTTTGTTGTTATCTTCCAATATCGGCGATCCCCTTGGTGAAGCAAGCGCTAAAGTTAATGTTGGAAATGTAAGATTTCGTCAAGGAGATCATGAGTTAGCTCTTGACAATTATCAGTCTGCATTGAGTGTACACGAATCACTCGAAAATATACTAGGGCAAGCAAGAACGCACACAAATATAGGATCGGTTCTGGTTCGTTTGGGGAAAAGGGATGATGCCTTAGAATCGCTATACCGAGCACGAGGTCTATATGTTAGCATAAAAGCACAGGGACGACTCGTCGATACTGTTGAGCAGGTTATTTCTCAGATAGAAGAGAAAAATTGATAAATGATGCTCTAGACAACCCAAACATCCTATATTGTTGCTAAAATGAATAACGAAATCGTGATAATTAGTTATCACGATTTCGTTATTTTTAAAAGGATACTCCATCTGAATCGGATATAGTATTCATTACTCTACCAGGGAAGTTTTCCTTGTAGAAGGCCCTTTCTCATATTTTTTAGCCATACAGGCCAAAGGTGGTCGGTTTCTCTATCAATAGGTAGATAAGCCGGATCAATTTTATATTCTTTGTCTTTTTCGATATCTTTTTCAAAGTAGTTTTTTACTACGGATAAAGGTATCCAGGCAAATTTTTTCCTCTCATTATAAGCATCTGATTTAGAAGAGTCTGCTACACTTTTATTTTCGATAAGAGGGACTGGTGTGAAAGGTATCTTTACAAAAAAAGTGGCATAATTTCCATCCAATAGAGGAGTATTATTGTCGATATTTTTTGAAATGAAATCGGTAGTGAAGTATCCTCTTGTTTCTTCGTGTGTTTTTCGAACCGCAGTTTGCAAATAACTTTCTCCCTCCATGTCCCCTCCTCCAAATGCCGCCCAACCTCTCGAGCTATTAGCGTGTTCTGCCAAAAGAATATAAGTTTCATTGCCATCATTAAAATAGACTACAGTCCCTGCTGGTTTCTCAGCGGATAGAATTGCAGGCATGACAAGAATTGCAAATAAAATCGGTAATTTTGAGAAATTTAGACGTTGCATTTCACACCACCTCGTTTTTTGTTAAATGGTTAGTTAGATATCTTGTTGTTTACAGGCTCGTGCATGAACATTAGGTGTCTGTATTGCTCTCTGAGCCGTAGAACTCAAGAATTGCGACAAAAAATGATGCGAATACAGGTCCGATTATAAAGCCTGTAACACCAAAAACACTCAGACCCCCAATTGTCGAGAAGAAAACAAGTAAGTCATGCATCCCGGTATCTCTGCCGACAAAGTATGGACGAAGAAAATTATCTACACTACTTATTATCACCGCAGTGATTAAAACGATGGACATCCCTGACCAAAAATCACCATTCAAAAAAGAAATAATTGCTGCAGGATAAAGTACCATCCATGTGCCAATTAGTGGAATAATAGAGAGCATTACCATTATGACGCCCCACAAGGCAGGTGCGTCGAATCCAAAAGTCCAGAGGGTTAGGCCGCCAAGGCCTCCTTGGATTAAACCAATTAGGATGGTTCCTTTTATCGTTGCACGCGAGACTGAGGCGAAACGTTCGATTAAGCGTTTTTGGTGATGTTGATTAAGTGGGCTCAGGCTACGGAAAGCCTGCATAATTATTTCACCATCGCGGAAAAAGTAAAACATCGTGAAAAAAGTCACAAAAAGATGTGCGAGAAATTGGAGCGTTCCTTTAGAAGTGCCTTTTATCAGGCTGGTTGCCAAACCGGCAACCGTTTTTAGGCTGTCTTTCACAGTGTCTTGCCAGTCTATCTGGTATAACTGTAGACTATTGAATAGTTCTGTGTCGGGGAGAAAACTCAAGATACTGTCACTGTCTCGATCGAGGAATGAGGTCGTCCAATTTCCTGCGGTCTTATATAACGTTAATGATTCTTGAACTGCGATATTAGCAATGAAAAATGCAGGAATTAAAAGACCTGAAAGTAAAACAATACAGCAGGCTAAAGCACAAAGACCTCGACGATCTTTGGTTGTGCTTAGAAGTTTCTGATATGCCGGATGGAATAAAACGGCAAATGTAGCAGCTAAGATTACGGGAGCTAAAAACATCCTTGTCATTTCAAAAAATACAAAGCCAGTAGTTAATAGAAGGCCAGCGAGGAAATATCCGTTAACGCTGTTTGGTGAAGTAGTCGTGTTATGTTTCGTCATTTTTTTTTTTCGGATGAGAGTAATCGGTTATCAAACGTTTTTACGATATCAAATGTGCATTATATCTCTTGACGTTTCAAGTGTTATAGTCGTTTTGGTTTTCTAGTTTCGACTAAGTACCTTATTATAGGATTGTTAGTAGATGGGTTGAATGTTAAGGTGTTCAATTGTTCATGTGGAGCAATTTTTTTAAAAGATCTTTTATTTTGANGAGGTTTTTATAATGATAGATCGTTTATCTTCTATTGATTACGATGGTTTAATCCAGTGTGGTCAAGGAAAAATGTTTGGTCCTGGCAATCCGCAATTGCCGTTGCCACCGATGCTCATGTTTGACCGAATCACCGAGATTTCTGATAATCTAGGNAAAGCCTCCCTAGGGCATGNAAAGGCTGAATTAGAAATTAAACCTTCNTTGTGGTTCTTTGAGTGTCATTTCGAGGGGGATCCCGTGATGCCCGGTTGTTTGGGATTAGATGCCTTATGGCAATTAACNGGATTTAATTTAGGATGGCGGGGAATGCTTGGGAAAGGTCGTGCTCTGGGCGTNGGGGAAGTTAAATTCACTGGTATGGTTACGCCAGAAACAAAGTTGGTTTCATACTCTATAGANTTTACTAGGGTTATAAATCGTAAATTGAAGATTGGGGTAGCAGATGGAGTTATGTCTGCTGATGGTGAGGATGTATACGTGGCTTCTGATATGAAGGTGGGTTTGTTCACTGAATAGGTACTGTGTTTTCGATATATGCATTATAGAAAGGCCTCTTTATGCGTCGTGTTGTAGTTACTGGGATTGGCATAGTTTCCTCTATCGGAGCGAATAAAGCGGAGGTGCTATCTTCNTTATCAGATGGCAAATCAGGGATCTCTTTTTCAGCTGATTATCAAGAACACGGTTTTCGATCTCAGGTTCATGGAGATCCGGGGATTGATCTGTCGGATTATTTGGATCGACGGCAGCTTCGCTTTATGGGCGATGGAGCAGCTTACAATTTCATTGCTATGCAGCAGGCGATCGAAGACAGTGGTCTAACTATCAATGAGGTATCTAATGAGCGAACTGGATTAATCGTAGGTTCGGGAGGCCCTTCAACCAAAAANCTTTTCGCAGCTAATAAAAGCGTTGTTGAAAAAACCTCTACTAAAAAAATGGGTCCGTTTATGGTAACTCGTTGTATGTCATCGACAAATTCTGCATGTTTGGCTACACCGTTTAAAATCAAAGGAGTAAATTATTCAATAACTTCTGCTTGTTCTACGTCGGCCCATTGTATCGGAAATGCTACAGAATTGATTCAATTTGGAAAGCAAGATGTAATCTTTGCTGGTGGTGGGGAAGAACTGGATTGGACTTTATCTTGTTTATTCGATGCTATGGGTGCAATGTCNAGTAAGTATAACGAGAAGCCGGAAACGGCATCCAGGGCTTTTGATCGTAATCGTGATGGATTTGTAATTGCTGGCGGTGGTGGCGTTTTAGTCCTTGAGGAGTTGACTCATGCCTTGGCGAGAGGCGCAAAAATTTATGCTGAGGTAACCGGTTATGGTGCTACGTCCGATGGACATGATATGGTGGCTCCATCAGGAGAAGGTGCGGAAAGAGCTATGAAAATGGCTTTATCTTCTATCGGAGATAGAAGAGTTGATTATATCAATGCTCATGGTACTTCTACTCCGGTTGGAGACGTAACGGAAATCGAATCTCTCAGGAATNTTTTTACCGGACGTCCTTTCCCTCGTGTTAGCTCTACAAAGTCTCTATCGGGCCATAGTTTAGGGGCGGCTGGCGTACATGAAGCTATTTATTCTCTACTAATGATCGAAAATGACTTTATCGTGGGAAGCGCAAATATATTTGAGTTAGATCCTGCAATAGATTCGGGAGAAATTGTTTTGGAGACTGAGTTTGATGTCAATCTTGATACGGTAATGTCAAATAGTTTCGGTTTTGGTGGAACTAATGCATGTTTGGCATTGTCGAAATATTCCCAATAAGGACTTCTAAACAAAAAAGAGCTCGCACCGATTATTTGGTGCGAGCTCTTTTANTACGTNTATTTTATTTATCAACTAAACGGGGACTACAGCCTCTGCTGCTGGACCTTTCTGGCCCTCGACGACGGCGAATTCAACTGCTTGACCTTCTGACAGTGAACGGAAGCCCTCCGCTTGAATTGATGTATGGTGAACAAAAACGTCCTCACCACTTTCACGTTGTATGAAGCCAAAGCCCTTGGCGTCATTGAACCACTTTACGGTTCCGGTCTCGCGATCTGCCATGATAATATCCTTTCTATGACAGGTTAACGTGAGCACAGAGCGTTTCGAAATAGAACGACTGCTTCGGGCTTAACTGTAGAGGCTACTTCGTAGGATTACTGGGGAGTAAACTACATTTTGTAGAGTGCTACATTTTGGCCAGGCAGGAATCTAAAGCATCGGAACGACTCTACCACGATGTATGTTGATGCATTAATCTATGCATCTGTGTCATGACAATATCGTAAATAAAAATAAATAAAGCAAGAATCTTATTCAGTTGTTTTTTTTAAACTCATCCTGAGATCACAATACAAAAAACATTCTCCAATTAGTGTTGGATTTCCGGAAGTCATGCTAAAGAACCTGTTTTTTGGGATCACATTATTATGAATGGTCCTACTTCGGTATGGTATAAATCAGTACATCTTGATATTGACATAAGTTAATTTTAGGGATAGCTTCTTATTATGTTTGACTTGCTCCGAATATTTAAGGCTTTGGCTGATGAAACACGTCTGCGCTTGCTGCGTCTGTTGGTTAGAGGCCCCTTGAATGTAAACGAGATCTTGTCGGTTTTGGCTATGGGACAGAGTAGAATTTCTCGCCATTTGAAGATTTTGTCAGATGCAAAATTATTAACTAATCGGAGAGAAGGTACCTGGGTCTACTACCANAGTAANGTGGATAAANATTCCAAGTTTATTGGNGAAATATTGTCTTTACTGCANAGGCACGAGCAGGAACTGCCTCATTATTCNANTGATTTACAGGGGTTAGAACAGGTAGTGGAGCAACGTCTNCATAACACGAGAAATTTTTTTGATAATATAACCGATCCAAATGAATTGCACGAAACAATAGGTGGACAACAATTTCGGGAAATAGCACTGAATCATGTCCCCTCTGATTGCGAGAAAGCACTTGATCTTGGTACAGGGGCNGGGTTATTGTTGCCGGATTTAANCAANCGTGTNTCTNAGGTNATTGCTGTCGATTCATCCAAGACTATGCTAAATATGGCAAAGAATGTCGTAGACGATGGACTAAATCATTGTGATTTTCGTCTTGGAGATTTGTCGCACTTACCAGTAGCTGATAGGGAAGTGGANTGTGTAATTGCATGTATGGTTTTGCATCACATATCGACTCCGCAAAATTGCTTGCGTGAAGCNTACAGGGTNCTGAAAAAAGATGGAACTTTGGTAATAGTCGATCTTTTTCGTCATCAGGATGACAGNTTGCGAGAGAAAATGGCTGATCTATGGTTTGGCTTTCTTCCCGATGAAATAGCCAATTGGCTCAAGTATGAAAAGTTTTCTATCGAGCATTCTCAGGTTTTGGGCAATCCTGAAGAATTTCGCTCTTTGTTATTTAAAGCCCGAAAAAAGGAATAAACCCATGTCCGATGTATTAGAGAAGAATGTTGTTTCGGTAGGTGAAGATTTCAAGGTCGCAGATTTATCTCTTGCTGACTGGGGGCGTCAAGAGATAATTCTTGCAGAGAAAGAGATGCCAGGTTTAATGGCCTTGCGGGAGGAATATGCAGAAGAGCAACCGCTGAAAGGAGCTAGGATTGCAGGGTCTTTACATATGACCATTCAGACGGCAGTATTGATCGAGACGTTGGTTGATTTAGGTGCAGAAGTCAGATGGGCTTCTTGTAACATATTTTCGACGCAAGATCATGCGGCGGCTGCGGTAGCTGCCAATGGAGTGCCGGTTTTTGCATGGAAAGGAGAAACGGAAGATGAATATTGGTGGTGTACGGAGCAGACTCTCGCGTGGAAGAATCATTCTGGTCCGAATATGATTTTAGACGATGGCGGTGATTTGACCAAATGGGTTCACGAAAATCATCCGGAGATGTTGGATGAAATACGTGGGATATCAGAAGAGACGACTACTGGAGTTCATCATCTGTACCAAATGCTAGGTCAAGGGGCACTAAAAGTGCCGGCGATCAATGTCAACGATAGTGTTACCAAATCAAAATTTGATAATTTGTACGGCTGTAGAGAATCCTTGGCGGACGGAATAAAGCGTGCTACCGATATTATGATAGCCGGGAAAGTTGTTGTTGTTGCTGGATATGGTGATGTCGGGAAGGGGTGTGCCGATGCTATGAAGGGATTGGGTGCTCGAGTGATTGTGACTGAGATAGACCCAATTTGTGCGCTCCAAGCTTCGATGGAGGGCTATGAGTTGAAGAAACTAGAGAACGCAGTACCGGAAGGCGATATCTTTGTTACGACCACTGGCTGCAAAGACATAATTCGTATCGATCATATCGAACAAATGAAAGATGGTGCTATTATTTGCAATATCGGACATTTCGATGTTGAAATTCAGGTAGCTGAGTTACAAGATTTTAAGGGTATCGACCATGTCGAGATTAAACCACAAGTGGATAAGTTTACATTTCCAGATGGTCATAGTGTGATTCTTTTGGCGGAGGGACGGTTGGTTAATTTGGGTTGCGCTACAGGTCATCCATCTTTTGTGATGTCTAATTCCTTTACGAACCAAGTTTTAGCCCAGATAGAATTGTTTAACAACAGTGATAGGTACGAAATAGGTGTTTATATGTTGCCTAAGGAACTTGATGAAAAAGTAGCTCGGTTGCATTTGAACAAACTAGGTATTGAGATTGACCAATTGACACCTGATCAATCGGAATATTTGGGTGTGCCTATTGCTGGTCCATATAAGCCTGATCATTATCGTTATTGACAATTTTTTGTGTGAATTTATCTCTTAATTTTTTGATCTGTAGTTAATGTCTTGTATAGATAACTAAATTAAAGTTGGCCTAAAGTAGAAACGGCAAGAGATATTGGCGCCGTTTCTACTTTTTTTGCTGAAACTTATAGAACCCGACAAAAAATTTTAGTTGTTCATCTCTTCTCGGATTTCTTGTACCCACCTTACACTCTGAGATATTTTCTTAGTTAGCCCATCCCAATCTCTTGTATCGATTAATTCTTTTGTTATTAATTTGGATCCCGCTCCAACTGCAGCAACACCTGATTGAATCCATGAGGAAAGACTTTCTTTAGTGGCATCAACTCCACCGGTGGGCATTATTCTTGTCCATGGACAGGGTCCAAGTACTGACTTTACAAATGCAGGTCCACCAACTTCTGTACCAGGAAAGACTTTCACGATTTCTACACCGAGTTCTTCAGCTTGTCCGATCTCACTAACAGATCCGCAACCTGGAGAATATGGAATTTTTCGACGGTTACATAAGTATGCGACATCTGTATTTAGTAGCGGTCCTACAACAAAATTTGCTCCATTTGCAATGTAGAGTGCCGCAGTTGGTGCATCACAAATTGATCCAACACCCATAATAACATCAATTTTTTTATCGATTACATGGGAGATGGCTTCGAAAAAAACCTGATGGGCCATATCTCCCCTATTTGTGAATTCTACGCATCTAGCTCCACCTCTAGCGCAAGACTCTACTATTTTTATGGTAGTTTCGGGGTCTTTATGATAAAACACAGGAACAATACCTGTGCTAAAAATTGCATTGAGGACAGCCATCCTATCATATTGAGCCATAAAAGTGTTGCTCCTATTAAAGTTTGGTTTTTTATATGGTTTACAATCTTTATAGAATATTAAAAGGTGCCTTTTGGATTGCAAAGTGTTTATAGTTGTCTTCTCCTCTTACAAGAATTGCAGGCCACTTGTCGCCGGTGGAGTTTGCCTTTACTTGCCTTACGTGAGGTTCAACAAAACGAACGGTGAGACCACATCGCCTACGATTAGAAGTATTAGGATTACTTGCATGAAATAATTTTCCGTCATGTATTGAAATCTGACCCGCAAGAAGAGGCATATCTACTGCTTGACTAGAATCAACCTCTTCGTCCGGTATAGATTGATTGATACTCAGCAAATTCCCTTTACGGTCAGATTTTGCATGGGTCACGATTCCTTCATTATGAGATTTAGGGATGGCTCGCATGCAACCATTTTGAGAATCGGCATCATCGATGGCAATCCACGCCGTATGNGCTTCAGGTGGTTCCAATCCCCAGTAGGTTACGTCTTGGTGCCAAGCTACAAATTTTTCACCGGATGGATCCGGATATTTGCAGAAAAAATGAGTCGAGAGCAAAAGTAAATTTTCACCAACGACATGTTTCATCACTTCAAGAAGGTTGTTATTTGTCGCTAACTGCCAAATAAATTCATCGGTTAAATGACGAGCCTGAAGGCCAATTTGACATGCTTCACGTCCTTCGTCTTTTTCTAATTTGTCAAAACACTCGCGGAAATAGCTTATCTCTTTTGTGTCGAAAATATCAATAGCATTTAAAAAACCTTCCTCGGCATATGTAGTAGCCATTTTTGGGTCAATTATCATGATTTTCTCCAATATCAGTAGCGGTATTTACATGAGAATATTAGACTTGTGCAAGCACTATAATTGTGTAGCGCAGTGTATGTGTAATATATGAAAAACCTATTATTCGACCAATGTTCGTGTATNGATNGAGAGTCAGAGATTTAATGAGATANATAGAAAGTAATTCGGANCTNCTCGAATCNATTCCATTTTTTGGAGATAAAGANAACTTNATATCTGCCGGAAAACTTTTTGATTTCGATAAAAGACATATTGTTTTTGGAAATGGTGCTATTGAATACGTGGGTAAAGAATGCCAACGTTTAGGTTTAAGAAGGATTTTACTGGTTTTAGACCGAGGCGTGGCCTCATTGGCAGGTCATATTTTAAAGTCCTTGGAAAACTATAGTGTGAAATCAGTTGGAAATTATGACAAAATTATTAGTAACCCAAGTGTGTCTTCGGTAAATGATTGCGCAAAAGCAATTGCTGAAAGTGGTGCTGATGGTATTGTAGCTTTCGGGGGAGGTAGTACAATGGATACTGTTAAAGCGGGAGCTTGCGTTGCTACAACTAATATTTCGGTAGAAAATTATTGGGGTTTCGATAGAATTACACAACCGGCTAAATGGCCGATTATTGCAGTACCTACCACAGCTGGTACTGGAAGTGAAGTAAGTCGTGTATGTGTGATTGCCGACAAAGAGGGTAAGAATGCGGCTTATAGTGAATACNTACAGCCAGCTGTAGCNATTATAGATCCTTGTGTTCAAATGGAAATGCCATCCTCACTGACTGCGATAACTGGGCTCGATGCTTTAGGGCATGCTTTTGAGTGCACTGCTTCAAAGAAATGCGATGTTCTTGGGGATGCAGTAGCACGTGAATCTTTAAGGATTGGTGCAAAATCGTTTGTAAAGGCGGTTGAGAATGGAAACGAGGCTCTAGATGCTCGTTACGGTATGGCAAAATGTTCACTTTTAGCTGGGTTACTGCTAGGTCCGATCAATACCGGTGCTGGACATGCATTGGGCTATGCTATAGAAAAACTGACTTTTCTAAGGGGNTNTCCGGTGCCACATGGGGCTGCTGTTGCNTTGGTTCTGCCNGGGGTAATAAGACATAATATTCCNGCCGTAGCGGATAAATATTATTATGCAGCNGGCGTGGCAGGAATGGACCTGAAAGGCAAGACTCGTGAAGCCGGAGCTGCTGAGGCCGCAATATGGATAAATGATCTCCGTTGCAGTTATACAGCTTTTCCNACATTAAAAGCTGTTGGAATTACTGAGAAAGATATTCCCGATATGGTTCAGATGGCTTTATCAGTGAGGCGTCTTCTTGATCCAAATCCGGTTCTGGTAGATCAGGAGGTCGCCGAATCTATATATAGATCGGTTTTGAATTAATGCCTTGGGAATGCCCCATCTGATCCTTTCATACTCGAGGGTGTAAGAGGTCGCTTTGAACGTCGAGGACGTGCTGTTGGAGCAGTCGCAGATAATGCATGGCGCCAAGCTCGATCCCATTCGGCATAGCTTCGCATTACGCTATTCGGGTTGACATGACTGCGAGCTTTAAATGCAGGATAAAATGGTCGCCCTGTTGGCGTACCTATCGGCTGATATCTTAAGTCTAAACTCCAACGAATAGAATTAGTGTAATTNGGTGTAGAACGATGCGGGATGAGTTTGTGCATCAACAANACGCTCCCCTTCTCCATAGGTAAGCTTTTTGCCGAAATTTTGGGTAGGTTACGGTCGCTTATTCCAAAACCTTCACTCCAAAATACAGTGTCTTTAGTATGCTGACCCGGGATAATCTGTAAGCAGCCGTTTTCAATTGTGGTATTGCATAGAGGTGCCCAAACCGTAAGAATGTAACTTGGGTCTGCTTCCTCTAAGTGTACCTGAGCATCTTGATGCCAGGGAGCTATGTCGCCATTAATAGCATTTTCTAACTCGGTCTGATCGATGTCTCTTTCAGCTGTTTTACGCAAGTTTTCTGGTAATTTGGCTCTAACATGTTGAATTGGNCTACAAAGGATTTCAGGACCAATGATCGATTCAATCAAATTTAGTAGTCGNTCGTTTATCAGAAAATTAAAAACAGCNGGTCCACGGACATGCATTAGATCGATATCTTTGTGGATTGATAGATCATGTCTAGATAGTTGTGCGAGTCGGCTTTCAAAATCTAAAGATTTATAGTCTTCCTTAATTTTTCCAAGATGAAATAATTCTGAGGCTCGCATATCGATAAAATCAGTATAACGCTGAATCAGAGGGGCAAGGTCGCATATNTTAAGAGCATTTTCGACAACGACGTAGCCTTCGCATTCAAATTGATTTTTTTGAGATGTTGTTAGTGACATACAATTATCCTTTTTTATCAATTTGGAGAAGGGTAATAAGTCTTTAAGTGGTATGCAATGAAAATTTCTAATCGCCGTAGAAAAAGGGAGAATTGATATGGCTTTTGACTCTATGCTTCAGCGACAGATTATGGGACGGTTTGCAACTGGAGTGACAGTAGTGACAACAAAATTAGACGGACAAGTATCAGGTATGACGGCTAACGCAGTAATTTCTTTATCACTAAATCCTGCTATAGTAGCCGTTTCCGTCGATAAATCGGCGACGATGCACCAACAAATTCGCGATGGGGGATGTTTCGCAATAAATATATTGAATGTGAAACAGGAGGAAATCTCAAATAGATTCGCCAAGCCAGGCCCTAAAGATTTTTCTGATTTAAATATTGAAAAATCTCTTTCGGGAGCCCCTATTATAAACGGGGTGATTGCATGGCTTGACTGTATATTAATTAAGACCGTGCCTGTCGGAGATCATGATCTTTTTCTGGGAGAACCAATTGCTGGCTCAGTNAATGAAGGTGCTCCTTTAATTTATTTCGGTAGTCGATATGATAGTTTAGTCGAGGGCAAAGTTAAAGATCAAGATTAAATTGAATTCGGCTTGATGAGTGTTTTTATTTCAATTTTTTCCGAATCCACTTATTGTAGAAGGAGATTCTTATGACTAAAAGTACAAGTGATGGTGATTTGAGTAGGAAGATGGAATTAACCGAGGAGCAATATGAAGTCACTCAGTGTGGTGGGACTGAGGCGGCTTTTTCCGGTGAATTCTGGGACCATAAGGAAGTCGGTCAGTATCATTGTGTGTGTTGTGAGGCTAAGTTATTTGATTCAGAGAGCAAATATGACTCAGGAACTGGATGGCCAAGTTTCTGGAGGGCGGCGAATCAGGACTGTATCCGCGAGAAGCTAGATAAAAGTCACGGAATGGTTCGTACAGAAACACTTTGCAGCAATTGCAACTCTCATCTTGGGCACTTGTTTCTTGATGGACCGAGGCCTACCGGACTCAGGTATTGTATAAATTCAGCTTCTCTCATTTTTAAGCCTGATGGCTCTATTGTCTCTTAATTAGTATTTCTGTTTCAGATGAGTAGTAATCAAAAATTCTTTTAACCTTAGGAACTGAATTGAAATATCGTAGATTCGGACGCACGGAATTACAGATAAGTACGGTAAGTTTAGGCGGGGCTTATTTAATGGGTGATGGAACGGTTGATCCAGTAGAGAATGCCGGACTAATACTCGAAAGTGCTAGCTCAGTTGGTGTTAATTATATCGATACGGCACCGCTTTATGGTCAGAGCGAAATTTTATTGGGAAAAGTATTAAAGGGTTTTAAATCCGATTTAATGATATCAACTAAAGTCGGTTTTGATCCCCAAGATTTTGATTACAGAGCATCATCTGTTCTAGCAAGTTTAGAGCGAAGTTTAAGACGTCTGTCTATAGAGAAATTATGTGTGGCACAGATACATGAGGTGAATCTTGCAGGCTGGCGACGCATAATGGAACCCGGAGGGACTTTAGAAGGACTTCGCATTGCTCAGGAGCGAGGGTTATGTTCTTATATCGGCATCACCGGAAGAGCTATCCCATTGCTTACACAACTGGCGTCCACGGGGGAATTTGATACTGTTCTTGTTTATCATGATTATCATCCTTGTAAACGTTTAGCAGCAAAAAGTTTGCTTCCCGCTGCCATGTTAAATGATATGGGAGTCGT
>NZPK01000063.1 GCA_002693325.1 Gemmatimonadota bacterium
GTGGTATCCTGACTGCCCTATCAGCAATAGCTCTATTACTGCCTTTGGGAACTGCTGTCAAACTATACGACATAGAAGATCGCACCGGGGATTATATTGCATACGATTATGCACACAATATACTCGAGACCTGCGAACCCAATAGCATTCTTTTTACCAATGGAGACAACGATACTTTTCCCCTGTGGTATATGCAAGAGGTAGAGGGATTACGAAGAGATGTACGGGTCGTTAATCTCAGCCTCCTCAATACCGGATGGTATATCAAACAACTAAGAGATAGAGAACCTAAAATAGATATTAAAATTAACGACGAATATATCGATTCAGTACTAACAGACACGCAAATGGTCGATCTTTATCATCGTCTTTGGCAAGAACCAAAAGTACCAACCGAATACAAAAAATTAGGTCTCCAGGTAAAGGTGGACAGCCAACCCGGCCATGATTTACTAAGGATACAGGATTTAATGGTAATAGGGATAACATATTGGAATCAGTGGAAACGACCTCTCCACTTTGCTATTACAATCCCCCATATGAATCACGTTGGTTTAACGCCATACATGAAAATGATGGGAATGACAATGAAAGTCATCCCTACTATTGAGCCAACGTCTGATATATCAACGCTCGAGCAAAACCTCTTTGAAACCTACCAATTTCGAAGTTTGACAGACGAACGCGTCTATAAAGATGAAAATAGCGAACGATTATTAGGGAATTATCGAGCCTGCGTTTTGCATTTAGCAGATCGATATCATCAAGAAGAACGAACCGATGAAATATCCGGACTCTTCAAATGGGCAGAAGAAAACATTTATATGGGCTGGGAAGGATACTACACCGCAGCGGATTTCCTAAGTCAAATNGATCAACACCTAGACGCTGGATATCATCTTATGAAAGCTGGTGAATTACTGGCGCGGGAATATGAGGTCGAGCCCGTAGCATCTTATGAAAACATCTTAGCAATATCAGGAGCTCTATTAAACCCTCCATATACGCAACCGGAGAAAGCCCTCAACCTAATCGAAACCTTAATCGGTCTCCAACCAAATCGCCCTGAGGCGTACTACGAACTCGCTGCGAGCCTACAGGCCTTGGGAAACACCGATTCAGCTCTCATGAGGCTACAACAATATCGAGCTATGTTTGGAAACAACGATACTCTGATTGAGGCCGAAACCATTCTACAACAATCAATTAATTCGAGTAAAAATAATGCGACAACAAGCGAAACAGGACAGTGACTGAACCTGTCAACATAATTATACCGCATTATCGTGCACCAGTAATTATAGATTGCCTNGAATCACTGTATCGTTTTAGCAATTGGCCNATTAAGGTTATCGTTGTAGACGACGGTAATAATGGACCAATTATACAAAAAGCCGTTTTAAACTTCCCTCAAATAAAAGTTATTTCCAACGAGCAAAACTTAGGTTTCACGGGATCATGCAATCGTGGTTTGGCAACGGTTGATAGCAAATATGCGGTTCTTTTAAATGACGATACTCGGGTTACTAAGGATTGGCTTCGNCCCCTCGTCGAATGTGCAGAAGCGAATTCGAGCGTAGCCGNATGTCAACCCAAACTCCTATCAGCTATAGATTCAAGCCATTTTGACTATGGAGGAGGCGCAGGAGGTTANATTGACAAACTAGGATATACATTTTGTAGAGGTCGCATANTTAATCACCGGGAAGAAGATATTGGCCAATACGACTTTCAGCGCCCACTGTTCTGGGCATGTGGATCTGCTTTATTCGTCCGAATTGAGGCGGCGCGAGAAGTAAATTTCCTTGATACGGAATTTTATATGCACTTCGAAGAAATAGACTTCTGTTGGCGATTACAGAGTAAAGGTTATCGTATATGGAGTGTTCCTGAATCTGTTGTTTACCATCACTCCGCTTACTCGTTACCATCCGCCTCATTTAGAAAAACCTTCCTAAATCACCGGAATAACCTCATTATGAATTTCAAGAANAGGAATGTAATTGAACTGTATTGGTTATTACCTATTAGAATACTCCTAGAATTATTAGCATCAATTGGATATCTAATCAACAAACAGTGGAGCAGCGCNATGGCTCCTATCGCAAGTTTATTTTGNTGTATGCTCAACATAAATNCAATTTACAAACGCCGAAAAAAAACACAAAGNGAAGCAAAATTTAAAGCTCGTGATGGCATATATTCAGGAAGTATACTTTACCAATACTATCTNCGAGGCTGTAGACAAGTCAAAAATCTTATGCCAGAATAGCAGATCTTCCCCGTNCTNTTCACTACAATCATTACTAAAGAAAAATTAAAATGAGTCAGACAAATAATAATCATCCAGTAGTTTTAGGCTGCGAACAAATATTCAATGANNGTTTACATTTAATTGATGGACATCGAGTTGGTTTAATTACAAATCATTCTGGAGTTGATTCACTAATGAAAGCTACTGCAGATAAGCTATACAGCAACAAGAATTGCGAATTAATAGCTCTATTCGGTCCTGAACACGGTATTCGNGGGTCTGCCCAAGACGGNGAAACCGTCGACTCCTTCAACGATCCTTACAAAGACGTACCTGCTTTTAGTCTTTACGGAAAAACCAGACAACCTAACAAAGAAATGTTAAGTCAAATCGACCGGATGCTCTTTGACATACAAGACGTAGGCGTGCGATTTTATACATTCCTTTATACTATGAGTATGAGCATGGAAGCTTGCGCTGACCATGACATNCCATTCATTGTTCTTGACAGACCNAATCCAATAGGAGGAATAATTTGTTCAGGCAATATNTTAAATCCTCTTTTTGAATCCTTTGTAGGACGTTACCCAATTGCAACACGATACGGTTTGACAATTGGGGAATTGGCAAATCTNTTTAATAATGAGTTTAATATAGGAGTAGAATTACATGTTATTCGAATGAAAAATTGGGAACGTGGATACCATTGGGGCGACTGCCATATTCCCTGGGTGCCACCATCCCCTAACATGCCCACATTCCAAACTTCACTAGTATATCCTGGAACCTGTTTTTTTGAAGGCACCAACATTTCTGAAGGTCGCGGGACCACGAAACCTTTTGAACAAATCGGGGCTCCTTTCATAGATGCTATGAAATTAGCTGATATATTGAACGATATCAATCTTGCTGGCGTAAGATTTCGACCAACTTTTTTCACTCCGACTTCTAGCAAATACACTGGCGAATCTTGTGGCGGAGTACAGATACATGTCCTAAATAACAAAATTTACGATCCGATTGAAGCTGGATTCGCATCCTTGATTGCAATACGTAACGAATATCAAAACGACTTTGTGTGGAAGTTACCAGCNGGTGGGATTCATAATTTCGACCGATTAGCAGGAACTAATTTAGTCAGAGAAGCAATAGACGACGGCTGTAGCACGCAGCAGCTCCTAGCTTCGTGGGAACCAGAACTAAAATCCTTTCGAAAAATNCAGGAACGCTATATGCTTTATTAGCNTACATTTTTATATGATATTTTATCTTNATTCTGAAAGTTAAATCCAATGCCAAACTATTCATAAAAAAGGATAATATGCCCGCTCCACTTCAAAAGGGTACATTGCTGTTAGCAAGCCAGGAATTAAAAAATAATTACTTTTCCCGATGCGTAATAATAATCACCCAGTATAACCGTGAAAGCGGAACAATGGGGTTAATATTGAATCGTCCCNTCACACAAAATACTGATAAATCAATAACAAGTGAATTAGCCGACTTTCTTGATCTANCTTCAGCCGATATCGAGAAAAACAATTTGATTTTTGAAGGNGGACCCGTTGATCAAAATTATTTGTTTTTCTTACATNGACTCAATGATATTATTGTCAANNGAGATCTAATAACNAATGACCTTTACTGGGGCGGAGACATAGAGCAAGCGATACAACTTCAATCTAATCCGAATATTAAAAATCAAATATGTTTTTATAGAGGGTATGCGGGATGGAANAAGAATCAACTAGAGCAAGAAATTCATTCGGGAACTTGGATCCTCGCCCCTTGCGACACAGCTACCATACTTTCTCAGCCTCCTGAACAATTATGGCACAACCTCGTTTATAGCCTGGGTGGATATTATAGAGCAGTAGCNGAAATGCCAGAAGATCCGAGTGTTAACTAATTTCACACTAACAGATCATACCGCGTTTAGCTCTAATACCATGAGCAGGTGGATTCTCTCCAATCCAACGTTCGTCTATTGATTCTGTCGCTAGCTGATATCGAGAATCAGAAGAAAGTCGAATACGATTTGTTTGATTATCCGAACTGGCATGCATGATATGCATACCAAAAACGAGCAAATCACCTAATGCATATTCAGCAGTTAACCATCGCCCNCCCCATTCGCGTTGAGTTCCTATGGCATCATTTGAATAGGCACCAGTAGAATTCCATTTAATTTGAGAACATTCTTCTGCGGTTAATTCACGACCAGCAGATTTGGCAGATTCAATCACAGTTGAAGCTAAAATCTCATTACTACAATATGCATCCACATCGGTTTGGCCGTATCCATCTACAAGTTCGTTATGTTGATGAGAACCTTCGAGTAACATCAAACCACCCATTGAAAATGGAATATCTCCAAAAGGCACCCAGGAAGTAAAAAGTTTTTTTGTGCCCCGCCCCATATAAACATTATCCTGATGAGGCGTAGTCGCCGTATCTATCCCTGGCGGCTTGACTCTAAACCAGGTATAATCAAAATGCCGCACTTTACCACCTAAAAACATCGTATAAAAATCCATCATAATTCCACTATAAAGAACACGGTCAAGCAATTCATTATTTTTAGCCAACTCTGGCATAAATGAACTTTTACATCTATCGGGTNGAGCAGCAATACCTTCGATAACTTTAGTAGATCCATCTATCAATCCGGCTATCAATAATCTTTCACAAAGTTCTTTTCGAGCTAAAAAAACTTCATTAGGATCAAGAAANCCNGGCAAAAAAAGGTAGCCGTCTTCATTCATCCTATACCAAAGTTCATCTCGATCATTTATAACATCGATAGACCGTCTGAGTTCACCTACAAAGTTCATATCAATGATATCACCTTGATATGTCAATTGAGGGATGCGTAAATCGTTCATTATTTCCTCCATTAGAATCAAAACTAAAGATGACAAACATCAGTAGTCAAGAAACTAAATTCAAAGGAGAAAGATCCTCACGATAATCCTCGACAATTCAACCAAACCAGATGCTCAAAATGAGACAACTTTGTCTCTTCTTTCAAAAAGGTATCTGTTTCATGAAAAAAGACTTGCTATCAAAATTTTTCGCATGATTTGATGATTTCCATCAATTATAGCTGTTGACTCAAATATGAGACAATCTTAGTTTGAAATCACTCTAAACTCAAATTGCATAGACTATTTTACTTATACATTCCGTTCATATATTATGAAANTCCTATTAGTAATCTGCGCTTTTTATATCTTTTCTCTCTCTGACACCTTTGGTTATGAAATAGATGAAAAACCTACATTTGCATCAGCGATATTAATCGAAGCTCAAACAGGGAAAGTTCTTTTTTCATATAAACCAAACCTACAACGGTCACCTGCAAGTACTCAAAAAATGTTGCTGTCACTAGTAGCTATGGACCAAGTGAAAAAAGGAAATTACTCACTGGAAGATTCTGTAACNGTATCTGCCCGAGCTGCTGGAATGGGAGGNTCTCAAGTTTTTCTCGCTCACAATGAAATTTTCACATTAGAGCAACTCATGGAAGCAATTATTATTCCCTCAGCTAATGACGCATGTGTCGCGATAGCGGAACATATGAGCGGAACAGTAGAAANTTTTGTTGTGCAAATGAATGAATATGCCCAAAAATTAGGCCTAAAGAATACGCATTGTGTTAACGTACATGGTCTCGACGACACGCCTAATAATAAGAGAAATCTCACTACAGCTTCGGATCTTTCAGAAATAGCTAGGTACCTAATAAAATTCCCAAAAATAATTGAATGGTCTTCCATACGCTACAAGCCATTCCGAGATGGGCAATTCATGCTCTATAATACCAACAACCTTTTAGGTAAATACGAAGGCCTTGATGGTATTAAAACAGGATATACGCAACGAGCAGGTTCGTGTCTCGTCGCCACGGCACTACAGAAGGATTTCCGACTAATATCCGTAATACTTGGAGCAAATTCAGAAAAACAGAGAGAACTGGAAACGGTGAAACTTCTAAANTGGGGTTTCAACAAATTTTCACGTGTTGTCCTTGCGGAACAAGACGAACTAATTCCCAATAAAATCATAGTCGATTGGGGCGTTACTCATATCGTTGAAACAAGAATTTCCAAAAGCATTNTAACAATACTCGACTCGCAAGATCAAAATGCATTAAAAAGAGAAATATCAATGCCTGAAAGAATCGAAGCACCTATTCAACGTGGTGACCAACTTGGCGAACTACATATTTCAATAAAAGACAGCACGATAGCTAAACTACCAATTGTAGCTGGCACTTCAATAGAACGAATGGGNATCTTAGAAAAATTCCTAAGCTTTTTCTAAATTATTTGTGATATCGACTTCCATGTAAAATATCAAATGAACGGTATATCGCTTCCAATAAAAACATTCGCAATAATTGATGAGAAAATGTAAGCTTGGACAATGANAACTTTTCATCAACCTGGCTATTTACTCGTCGAGGCATTCCCTCCGAAGCACCAATAACAAACACAANATTGGAATTTCCTGTGTTCATTAATTTTTCCAGATGTTTCGCCAATACAGGAGAGCTATACTGACGTCCCTCAACATATAAGCCCACAACATAAGCATTTTTACGAATATTTTCTGGCAGACCNTTATCTTCCGACCACTTTTTTTTANAAANACATTGAACTTGAGCAAAGGGAGATAGACGTTTTATATATTCTTTTTCTATCTCTTCGATNTGAAGGTTTTTGTGCTTTTGAAAACTAAATAGTGTAATTTTGATCATGAATCAATAATTATCAGGGGCTATTGCCAGTTGACGATTACGCAAAGGTATTTCAACTCGCTTACCTCCACATCTGTGGGATTCAGCTAAACCAAATATCACCTCTTGACTTCTACATGCTACATCTAAACTACCTAAAGATTGCCCCTGAACGTCTATAGCTTTCGCGAGATCTTCAATACCTCTTTGGGTCCCTCCNCAAATTTCGATNTCGGGTAGATTTACTTCTTCAAGTTGCCCAACATTATTTTTACAGCGCATTTGATAGCCTAAGCTATTATTTATGATTCGTAATTTACCCGTACTTCCACTCACTTCAAATTCCCAACCTCCCGAAGCAGAAAGATATGCGTGTATTCCATTTGTAAAAGAAATGTAGCCTGAACAAATAGAACCATCTCTTTTCAAGATATCTCCTTTCCAATCTTCGTCATTAATCATCATAGTGCCCTGGACAAATTTAACAGGAACATCACCAGCTAGATAAAGAAGCATATCTGTNGCATGGGTCAAACTCCATTGTGCCGAACTAACCCCACAATGTGCTATAATAGCATCTACCGAACCAATAGCTCCNTCAGCAACCAATTCTCTAACTTTAGCATAAANNGGCATATACCTTCGCTGTGCTCCATAATTAAAAGCAATTTTTCTTTTTGTACACACTTCTCTAATCAGATCCATCTCGTGTACAGCATTGCAGAGTGGTTTTTCACAATAAATACCNCGTACTCCATTTTGAGCGGCATAGGAAATAATCTCTGCGTGTGGACCGGGTCGCGTAGCTATTGCGACAATATCCAAGTCTTCGTTATCTATCATTTCCTTAAAATTCAAATAAGCCTTCGGAACATCGTATCGAGAGCCTATTTTCTCAGCTTTATCTCCGAACGGATCACAAACAGCGACTAAGTCTGTCCGGTCACTTGCAACAATCGCTGCTGCATGCGAATAAGGTAAAAATCGCTTAGCATCGGGACGACCCGCTACCTCATCATCAATTGTTGCACCCATTCTTCCACAACCAACGAGACCTGCTCGATAAATTTTCATTTANAATCCCCATTATTCTTTCTGAAATAGCTAGCATCTTGACTGTANCNTACTCACATAGTATCTTAAAAATTCATCAGGAAAATCAGAATCATTGATAACAATTTGATTTTGGGGCGATTAGCTCAGTTGGTTAGAGCGCTGCCTTGACATGGCAGAGGTCACTGGTTCAAATCCAGTATCGCCCACCATCTTCTCAGAAATCATTAAACCCTGTACATTCTTAAATTATTACTATCCCAGTTCGAAAATAGCTTCAACTTCGACGGCAACACCTGTTGGTAATTGTGCAAAACCAACAGCGCTTCTAGCATGAAATCCGTCTCCTTCTTTTCCAAAAATCTCATGAAATAAATCCGAGATACCATTAACTACCAAGTGCTGTTCTGTAAAAGTCAGTGAAGAATTCACCATTCCCAAAAGTTTCACAACTTTCAAACCATCGAGGCTACCAACTTCTTGATGAACAGATTTAAGTATGGAAATGCCACATTCTCGTGCCGCGGCGTAACCCTGTTCCACAGTAAGATCATCACCCAGTTTACCCTTGATATTAGAAACATGTCCTGACGTGATAAGAGTATGCCCAACTCGCGCAACCATGTTTAAATAGCCCTTTTCCGCGTCATCGTCAAATTTGATACCGATGGCCTTGGCTTTTGCTTCCGCTCCCATAGTTCCTTTACTCCTTAAAAAAATGCGTTAACATAAAATGAGTCTATAAAATAGGTTTTTTACCGACCAATCATCAACTCTAAAGAAAACATTGAAAGTGCCTTATCCTACACACAAAAATAAAAAACATACAAAAAAACGCAGTTTTAGTGACTTTTCTTTAAAAAAAACGGAAAAAACCCTATAAATACTGCTATCAGCACTTGCCTCAGTTTAAATATGCCGATAGATTTTTCCATATAAACCATGTATACCTGGGGAGGTACACTATGTCAAAAACCACTGCTGTACGTGATGCAATGACCAAAACGCAATTACTAGCCGAAATCGCTGAAGATACCGGTTTAGCAAAAAAAGATATTTCTGCCGTTTTGGATAGTCTGGGAGCTCAGATCAATCGCCATGTCAAAAAAGGTGCTGTAGGTCAATTTACACTACCAGGACTTCTTAAGATTAAGACGGTAAAGAAGCCTGCTCGTCCGGCACAGAAAAATGTGCCGAACCCATTCCAACCTGGTACGACAATGGACGTTGCAGCCAAGCCAGCTAGTGTTCAAGTCAAAGCCTTAGCACTAAAAAAGCTTAAGGACATGGCAAAATAGTTTTCTTGCAAGAGACGAACTATTTATCCCCCAGTCGATCCAAAGTGATTGACTGGGGGATATTCTTATGTCCAATCAGAAATCAACTATGCGTGTTTCAATAGCTAACTATATCAGCGATTTTATCGAATCGCCACATTTCGAAGTTGCGCCAAGGCATATAAAGCCCCAAGCAGAAACCATACTTCAGTATTTATTCGATGATCTCTGGGCTGATTCATTGGATATTTTCGAAGATACACTAAATCTTCGAATAAGAACCTACCAATCTCAGTTGGCATCATCTGAAGAGACCGTAGAGAACATAGGAGAATTAGTCGAACACTATTTCTCCTATTTAGAAACAAGTGGAAACATCCCAGGTGCCTCCGAGTGGAGCACCTGTCTCACTTCAATATCGCAAATAGACCCAAATAAAGATCGCGAAATCCCTACAACTGTGCGACATACAGTTGATAAAACGGGCCGAAATGCCCCCTGCCCATGTGGTAGTGGTTTAAAGTTTAAAAAATGTTGTATAGGGTTACTCAAGTAGTAGCGTATCCGTAAACACAAACGACTTAAAAAAGTGTTCTACATCTCCTACCTGTTGTATTCCGCCAACTCCTTCTCCTACTGCCATCAAACGGAATAACCTACCTCGGTTCCATGCCATTAACTGTATAAGTTGGCTACCATCCGGCGCTTCAATTACGACTCGCAGACCTGGAACTTTATATAGACTATCTTCATATACCTTAACCGATTCCGTTTGCATCATTTTTTTTGAGGAATTTATCGCAAAATGCACTACAGATTTTCCGGATATCGTCTCAGGTAGCTCTGCATGAGAAACTGCATATTGCAAATTCCGGCGAGCGAACATCATAAAATCAAAAGATACCTCCCCAAACTCAAAAGATTCCTTTATAACTCGTCGCTCTATATCCCCGGAAACGTCTAAAATAAACAATTCGAATTGAGCGGTATATTCTCTCCATTCCTGTGGACCCCGCATCAAACCTGTCACTTGGTAAATTACAATCAAAATAATTACCGAAAAAAATAACTTAATCGATAACGTATTATTTTTATGAGATTTATTAACTTTTGTTTTGGCCATGTTATTTGATTGTAGTCAATTTTAGAGCACTTTGTGGATCCGAGCAATTACCAAAATAGTAGATGAAATTCTCCACTTCAATATCTCGGACCCACTTCAAAACACTTATACCTCTACAGTTTCTTCTTCCAACTGCTCTTCTTTTATGACATTGATATTACTATTAATATCCAGTTTGTCACGAACCTGATTTTCTATATCTTCCGATACTTCACGATTGTCACGTAGAAATACTCGAGCATTTTCACGCCCCTGTCCCAAACGTATATCTCCATAAGAAAACCAGGTCCCGCTTTTATCTATAATACCATTATTAACACCCAAATCGATCAAATCACCTTCTCGAGATATACCTACATCACCACCACGAAACATGATATCAAATTCAGCTTCACGGAAAGGAGGTGCCACTTTATTCTTTACAACCTTTATTCTAGTACGCCGCCCAATAACTTCGTCCCCATCTTTAATAGCACCAATACCGCGTATATCCAAACGTACGGATGAATAAAAGCATAAAGCACGGCCACCAGTGGTAGTCTCAGGACTACCAAACATGACACCAATTTTCATACGCAATTGATTAATAAACAGAACGGACGTACCTGATTTCTGTGCTGAACCCGTTAGCTTTCGCAATGCCTGAGACATTAAACGCGCCTGAAGTCCCATATGTGAATCACCCATATCACCTTCTAATTCAGCTTTAGGAACTAACGCAGCAACCGAATCAACGACAACTATATCTATAGCACCACTACGCACGAGCGTATCAGTAATCTCCAACGCTTCCTCACCCGAATCAGGTTGCGATACAAGTAAATTATCGACATCCACACCTAACTTGCGTGCAAAACCGACATCTAAAGCATGCTCAGCATCCACAAATGCAGCCGTACCACCTTCTCGTTGAGCTTCAGCTACTATATGTAACGCACACATAGTCTTACCAGCCGATTCAGGACCAAATAATTCAATTACTCNTCCACGAGGAACTCCCCCAACTCCAAGAGCAGCATCAAGGGAAATCGAGCCCGTAGGAATAACGTCAATATCTAGATTAGTTGACGATTCTCCTAGACGCATAATAGATCCTTTCCCAAATTGACTTTCAATCTGACCTAAGGCAAGATCAATTGCTTTTTCTTTATTTCCATCTTTTACAGGCTCTATTATTCCTACTTTACTCTTTTTATGCCCCATTTTTAAACCTCCAAATTTATGAAATTTCATTCCGTAGGAATGACNATGAAGTGCACATTTGTAACCTGCACAAAAATGTAGGTATAAAATAAGAGATAAACAAGTTTTTTTACTAAACTTACATGGAACAAATAGTATATAAAGACTTCTATGACCTCAATTAAAAACGTAAATAATTTATAATAATAGGNTTACAAAAACTAAGACATATATTAGCGAGCCTACAAAAGAAGACGGCAAACGCCTCCTCTTCCAGACCATATTATGTAAAAACAAGTTCTTCGGCCGCCTCGAGTCCCCCAACACCAATAACTTCCATATCCTTGGGATGCTTCCAACCCTTTAGATTACTACTCGAGACCAAACACCGTTTAAACCCCAAACTCCTTGCCTCAGCGACTCGACGCTCTACTTGGCTTANGGGACGTATCTCACCACCCAATCCAATCTCCCCTACCATTATTGTTTTACTTCTAATAGGAATATTACGAAAGCTGGAAATAATTGCTAAACCAACAGCCAAATCAGCCGCNGGTTCATCTAAGCGCAAGCCACCAACAACATTTACAAAAATATCTTCACCTGATAAATCATGAAGACATCTCTTCTCCAACACAGCTATAATTATTGACAACCGTTTGCTCTCTACTCCAGTAGAAACACGCTGTGGATACCCAAAANCTGATCGACTAACAAGAGCCTGAATTTCAACTAAAAGTGGTCGCGTACCTTCAACACTACAAACCACCGAAGAGCCCGCAACATTGTCAGCACGCTCGGCAAGTAGGATTTCGGAAGGATTATTTACCTCACTAAGACCATATTCTCGCATTTCAAAAATACCTATTTCATTAGTGGAGCCAAATCGATTTTTCGCAGCACGTAAAATGCGAAAATGATGATGCCTTTCACCTTCCAAATAGAGAACTGTATCAACCAAATGCTCCAATACTCGAGGACCAGCAACCGTACCCTCTTTTGTTACGTGACCAACTAAAAATACTGGGATCCCACTTTCCTTCGCCCAATAAACTAATCTTGCAGAACATTCTCGAACTTGAGTAACACTACCGGGTGCACTTTCTAAGTTAGGCATATAAACTGTTTGAACCGAATCAATAACAACACTCGCTGGCGAGTCTCTTGTTATTTGATCCATGATCAATGTCAAATTAGTTTCGGACATAACCCTCAAATNNTCACAAAGAGCTCCCAANCTTTCAGCACGTTGATAGATTTGTGCAGCCGATTCCTCAGCGGATATATATGCAACCTTTAATCCCTCAACAGCCAATTGTCCAGCCATCTGTAACAGTAATGTTGATTTTCCGATGCCGGGATCTCCACCTACAAGCACTACNGAACCAGGCATGATTCCACCGCCTAAAACATTATCAAACTCCGANATGCCAATATCAAAACGTGCATAATCGTGNGTCTTCACATCCGTAATAGGATCTAACTGGGACCGAGACGAATTAGGGACTAAATGTGAACGGCGCGAGTCCTTCTCAACATGAATCTCTTCGACGCAGGTATTCCATTCATCGCAACCAGAGCAACGCNCGAACCATCTAGATGCTGAATGTCCACAAGACTGACATTTGTAATTTGACCGTCTATTCTTAGCCATTAATTAAATATTATCCCAATTTTTTGTTACCAATTATAATTCGAGGTCGATCTTTAAGGTCCTTAACAGTACTGAGAGATTCGAAATAACCACTTCTACCAACCAACTTCGTTACTGTATCTGCTTGATCGTCTCCAACTTCAAGTATTAGGCTACCGCCAATAGCTAAATATCTCGTAACCTCTTTGAGGATATAACGAAAGTAATCTAACCCGTCTTCTCCACCATCTAAGGCTAAAAACGGTTCATATTCTCTAATCTCTGGCTGCAAACTTTGTATTTCTTTACTAGGAATATATGGAGGATTGCATGTAATTATATCAAAATCATAAAAATTCAAGCCGTCGTATAGATCGCTACAGACCCAATATACTCGTTTATTAAGTTGATTTAGGNACGAGTTTCTGACAGCGATCTTTAATGCACTATCAGATACATCGGAACCCACAATAAAAGCCTGTTTACATTCATAAGCTATAGATAATGCAATGGCTCCTGAGCCACAGCACAGATCCAAACATTTAGGCACACCTAATTTACCTACGTAATCAAGAGCTACGTCAACGAGAATTTCTGTATCATGTCTTGGAATAAGAACATCTGGTGTAACCACGAGGTCTAAATATCTAAACGACGTTTTTCCGAGCACGTATTGAACNGGCATTCCGCCAACACGTTTACGAACATACTCTCGNTATAAATCGACCTCACTTTTGGTTATTAGTCTATCAAATTGAAGATACAAATCTAAGCGATTTAACCCTAAGACATCAGCTAATAGCAACTCTGCATGTAGTCTATATTCTTCAATACCACTTTTTAAAAAAAAATCTGTCGTCTCATTCAAAATTTCCAACAATGACCACTCGCGACTATTGGGCATTTCAATTAGCCGCCGTTAAACGTAATCTTTCCTCTTGAGCTGCGAGAGCTAGTTGTTGAACAAATTCGAATAAATCTCCGTCAAGTATTTCTTCAAGTCGATAGAGACTTAACGTAATTCGATGATCCGTTACACGACCTTGCGGGAAATTATAAGTACGAATTTTCGCACTACGATCACCCGATCCAATTTGGCCTGCACGTGCAGCATCACGCTCAGCCTTTTGTTCGGCCTGAATCTTATCATAAATTCTAGCTCTTAGAATTTTCATTGCCTTATTTTTATTTTTTAGTTGAGATTTCTCATCCTGACAAGATACAATAATACCCGTTGGAACATGTGTAATCTTTACCGCAGAATCAGTCGTATTCACACTTTGCCCTCCTGGACCACTTGAACGNTAGACTTCAACACGTATTTCATCCGNATCTANATCTACCTCGACGTCCTCGGCTTCTGGCAAAACCGCCACCGATGCAGCGGAAGTATGGATACGTCCAGCCGTCTCCGTTTTGGGTACTCGTTGAACTCTATGAACTCCACTCTCAAATTTTAATTTTCCATATGCATCTTTACCGGAGACAGAAACAACAACCTCCTTAAAACCTCCCGAAGGGTTAAAGCTCGAAGACAATAACTCGATATTTAATTTNTTTCTTTCGGCGAATCGTTGATACATTCTATAAATATCGCTCGCAAAAAGACCCGCTTCATCACCNCCTGTACCNGCACGTATTTCGACAATTGCGTTCCGAACATCATCAGGATCTTTAGGTATCAGCAACAACTTCAGCTCGGCCTCTAAGATATCTAACTCGTTATCCAACGCTTCTTTTTCCGAAACAGCTAGTTCGATTATCTCAGCATCTTCATCTGTGTCAATTAATTCCTGAGTTTCTTCAATACTTTTCCTAATATTCCTGTAACGTTGAGCTAANTCAATAGTATCCCGNAAATCACCTACCTCTCGAGCAAGTTTTTGAAAAAGTGCTGGATCAGCTGCGGTATCAGGTAGGGCCAATTTCGCATTTAAATCGTCGTAATGTCGTTCGAGTTCACATAATTTTTCAAGTATATCCATAAATACCTCTGCATAAATATAAAGGAAAAATGCTTTAATTTTTTATCGCATACGAAAAANGCGACGATACCACCCCTAAAAAGAGCGTGTATCGTCGCCTATACTATTTTGGTTAAAAAGCTAAGACTGTGGTGTATCCTCTACTTCTTTTTCAGCAGNTTCTACTTTTTTCCCATATCTTCTCTGGAATTGTTCGATTCGCCCTCCGCGATCGAGCACTTGTTGTTTTTTCCCNGTATAAAAGGGATGCGATGCAGCACTCACCTCAACCCTAATAACCGGATAACTATTCCCATCTTCCCATTCCATCGTTTCTTCGGAGGTAAGTGTAGAGCGAGATAGTATTTTATAGTCACAACTCGAATCAAGAAAAATTACAGAATGATAATCAGGATGAATATCTGTTTTCAACGTCTTTTCTCCACGAAATACNCCAAGTGAACTTATTAATTTACCGGAAAGACCAAAAAANGCAAGTAGNGTTTTCAACTAACTTAGTCGTTCATCGCCTTCAAAAACTCTTCATTAGAGGCTGTNCCGTCCATCCGCTCTCGCAAAAATTCCATTCCTTCAACAACCCCCATCTGATTAAGAATACGCCGCAAGATCCACGAACGACTCAATTCAAATTCAGATAGCAATAGCTCTTCTTTTCTAGTACTAGTCTGAGTTACATCTATTGCAGNATAAAGCCGTCTTCCGCTCAGTCGCCTGTCCAACTGCACTTGCATATTTCCAGTGCCTTTAAATTCCTCAAAAATTACTTCATCCATTTTACTACCAGTTTCAACCAAGGCGGTAGCAATAATGCTTAAACTACCTCCCTCTTCCACATTACGCGCAGCAGCAAAAAACCGACGAGGAAATTGAAGAGCCGTTGAATCTACNCCCCCTGTTAAAATACGCCCAGAGTGTGGGGTTACNGTGTTNTATGCACGTGCTAAGCGAGTCATACTATCAAGCAAAATAACCACATCTCGTTTATGCTCAATTAATCTTCTAGCTTTTTCAATTACCATTTCAGCAACTTGAACATGCCTGGTAGCCGGTTCATCAAAAGTCGAACTAACGACTTCTCCTTTTACAGACCGCAACATATCCGTTACTTCTTCAGGCCTCTCGTCAATAAGCAGCACAATCAATACGACCTCAGGGTTGTTCGTAGTAATAGCATTTGCAAGTTTCTGTAAAAACATTGTTTTCCCCGTAAACGGCGGAGCAACAATTAACCCCCGCTGGCCTTTTCCCACTGGCGATAATAGATCAAGCATCCGCGTCGTCATATCTTTGGGATTATGTTCNAGAGTAAAACGTTCATCTGGATGTAAAGCAGTCAAGTTTTCAAAAATGGTTTTATTCTTAGATACTTCAGGATCCTCAAAATTTATTGCCTCTACTCGCAATAAAGCAAAATATTTTTCATCATTCTTTGGAGGCCGAATCTGACCAGAGATTGTATCACCNGTACGGAGACTAAAACGCTTAATCTGAGAATGAGATACATAGATGTCATCTGGTCCAGGTAAATAGTTATAACTGGGAGACCGTAAAAAGCCAAAACCTTCATCCAGTACTTCTAAAACTCCTTGGGCAAAAATGAGCCCACTTCTCTCAGTTTGATGCTTCAAGATAGCAAATATCAATTCCTGCTTGCGCAGTGCAGTAAAATCGGCAACTTCTAAATTACGTGCTAACTGCTGCAGGTCACCGATATTCATCCGCTGTAACTCTACGATATTCATCTTTTGATTTTTCTTAGCAACCGGAGGAGTCATGTCNCCTCTTTTCTTGCCAGCCGGATTCATGTCCCCTCTTTTNTTGCCAGCCGGANTNANNTCNCCNNTTTTNTTGCCAGCCGGAGTTNCCTCTCCGTTTTTCTTGCCAGCCGGAGTTGCCTCTCCGTTTTTCTTGCCAGCCGGAGTTGCCTCTCCGTTTTTCTTGCCAGCCGGAGTTATCTCTCCTTCATTCTTGCCAGTGGGTGTCACGTCTCCGTTCTTCTTGCCAGTGGGCATCACGTCTCCTTGAAAACGATTTCCTTTAAACATCGCGAAAAATNTAATGAAACGGTCTTCACCAGATTTCAATCAAACACAANGAAACCAGAAGAAACCGCCAAAATGTGTTAGAAGCAACTCAAAAACTACCGCATATTTCTGTAGAGTTATCGCGGAAAATGCTATTAACTAACAGCTATGATTCACACACCAAGGATTTTTTCAGCCGGCACTCGCAAAAATTCATCTCAACCAACAAAAGCAGAGGACCGCAGTGTCAATAGGTTATGTTTTCGGGATGTGATATAGACTAAGCTGCAGCTAATACATCANACAAGTTATAGTGAAAAATTTAAATTGTCAAGTATCTTATGTTAACATGGAAATAGACGGGCAAATAATACAATAACTTCAGTTAGTTCTACACAACAACATTTTCTAATGTGTGAAACGAATAACGGCGTGCCACATAATTGTGGCANGCCGTTAAACAAGTACAACGTCGACCTTTAGCTTTATAAGCTCACATATGTTCCTTCACGGCCGAAGTTATCAGCGAAAATAAAGAAGTCATCATAGTCTACATCAGCATCTTGATCTAAGTCAGCGGCTGCATCAGGCGATTCCGATCCAAAGTTGTCCGCAAAGATAAAGAAGTCATCGTAGTCTACAACTGCACTACCATCAATATCACCTAAAATTTCATTTCCTTCATCATCCTGTAAGATTTGGACATCTTCAGGATCTCTTCCTGTCCCAGATAAAACAACAACAACTTCCGGGTTTACGCCATCACTATCAATGGTTAAAGAGCCTTCATACGATTCAAAAGCTATTGGTTCAAAGACTACGCTGACGTCAACATCCTCACCACCNTCCAAAGAAAACTCTGTTATATCAGCAGTGAAAGCATCGCCTTCAACATCGATAGTTCCCGTCAAACTTAGATCGCCCTTATTAGCGATGCTAACTGCGAGAGTCTTTGTTAACCCCACGTATACGGCTCCAAAATTCGCTGGTACGGCCCCACTCACTGCAACCTCAGCCAAATCATATCCATCCGTTATTTCGGCGGCTANGGCNACTGTAGTTAGTCGCTGCGACGGATCATTGGTCCGTATCTGCAAAACACCTGAATAGTCACCATTTATGTTGGATACATCAGAAGCATCAAAGGAAACATCAAATGACCCTTCCTCACCAACAGCTAAGGTTAAATTAGCTGNCGATACGGAGTAGCCCTCTCCCGAAACCTCTGCATAGACGGAGAGAATAGCATCAGCGTCATCTGCACTGTTCACAAAACGGAATTCCTCAGACTCATCATCATCCATTGCTACAGCGCCAAAATCAACTGAGACTGCATTCTTTACGACAACAGATTCAACTGCTCCAGCTCCCTCAACTTCGCTGAAGGCATCTGGATTGTCATCAAGAGCTTGCGTCAAGTCTGCCACAAGATCTTCAGCTGATCCAGCTTCGTCATCCTCGTCTTCCACAATCTCAAAGTCGATAATGATACTACCAGCTCTAAGATCCTTAACAATAACGCGAGAAATATCGATATTTAGCAGATCTGCCAAGACCTGACGAACATCAGCTATAAANTCTGCTTGATCTTCTTCTGGGGGCANTTCACCACCCAGTTGAACCGTAGCAACCTTAGTGACTTCCGAACCTTCCGGTACTTCCGGTTTACCACCTGCNGGCGGAGGCCCTAAACTGACTAGATCCGTTTCTACTTTCTCACTCTCATTTCCGCTTACATCTTCGGCAGCAACCGAATACGTATAAGACATTCCTGCTTCAACCGTATCATCGACGAATGAGGTTTCACCAGAAGAAAGCTCCGCTACCACTTCGCTATCACCACCCGCAGCCATTCGGTAGATATTGTACGACGCTACATCATTAGCGTTGACGAAAGCCCCCCCAGAACTCAGATCACTTCCAGATGGCACCTGACGAGCGAAATCATCAGCTGGAAGAGTCCACGAAATCTTTACGTTGGGTACTCCCAAATCAACTTCGACGCTCACGGAACCAACCGCATCCGGAGCAATATTATCGACGCCAGCGACGGCCGTCGAACTCACGGTTTGTGCGCTCACCGGATTGGTATACGCAAAGATCGAGCAAACCCAAAACAGAGCTATACCCGAAAAAACCACTTTTTTGCCTCTCGACATATTTGATATCCTCCTAAGTCGATACTAAGTCGTCTCACCTTGGGAGACGTCATAGCTCGTTGGTCCGACCCCAATTGCGGGCAATTTATAATGTGTTACAAGGTCAATTCAGTAAAAACAAACAAAACTATCTGCCGATAATCTATGATATAACCAGACCGAGTCAAGCAGTTTTATGGCGAACGAGGTAAGAGCAACGAAAAGTCCTTTCTATCCTCACCAACCAATTATAACATAATTAGACANATAGATGCAACCTAGATCGATCATTGGCAAGAGGTTGACCAGTGCCCCAAGGAAAAATATCTTCACTGAAATAGAGAAAAACCTGTCAAATTGGTCAATATGCCACGAATACCAGACGATATAATTGACAACATNCGGGAAGCGAGTGATATCACAGAAGTCATTGGTGAACACGTTCAGCTCAGACAAAACGGTAACAGTATGGTTGGCTTGTGTCCTTTCCATGAAGAAAAGACCCCGTCATTTACTGTAAATCCTGGACTCCAAATGTTTAAGTGTTTCGGATGCGGAGAGGGAGGGAGTGTATTCAAATTTCTTCAAAAAATAGATAACATAAGCTTCTATGAAGCAGTAAAGAGGTTATCAGATCGGACAAGTATCCCCTTACCAAAATCATCCGATCATTCTGGTAAAACAGACCCACATTTCACTGATGCAATATTCCAAGCCAATGAACTAGCGCAAAGATTCTATCATTACGTTCTACTAAATGATGTTAAAGGAAAACAAGCATTAGCTTATTTGAANTCGCGCAACGTAAGCAACGACATCATACAACAATTTGGTATTGGGTATGCTCCAGGGAATAAAAACGAAAAATGGGATGAACTCATAAGAGTTGCTCAAAAAAAGCAAATTAATTTTGAAACACTCGCCCGCTCAGGATTAGCCTTGAAGACAAAAAAAGGCAATAAAATCGATCGTTTTCGAGGCCGATTAGTATTTCCGATACGAAATAATTCAAACAAAACTATAGGATTCGGTGGCAGAGTCATAGAAGCTGGTCAAGAACCGAAGTATCTCAATTCACCAGAAACACCCATCTACCAAAAAAGTCGCGTTGTTTACGGCTTGGATACTGCAAAAGAAGCAATTCGCCACTCCAAATCGGCAATTGTTGTAGAAGGCTACATGGACGTAATCAGTTTAGCCCAAGCAGGCGTGCAAAATGTCGTAGCCACATCAGGCACGGCACTTACAGAACATCAATGTATGGCTATTGACCGATTTGCAGATCGGATAGCACTACTTTTTGATGGTGACAGTGCGGGGTCCAACGCCGCTTTGCGCGGTGTCGAAGTTCTGCTAAGCACTGGAATCGAGACTCGTATAGTATCCCTACCCGACGAACATGATCCAGATACCTTTGTCCAGTCACAAGGAGTCAATGCTCTGCAGAACTTGCTAGTTGAAGGATCACCTCTGTTAAAGTTTTACATGCAGAACCTTGCAAAAAAATACGATTTAAAAACGAATTCTGGTAAAACAAANGCTCTTGGCGANTTAGTACCATTACTAGCGAANACAAGAAATGCATTACATAGAGATCTCATGTTAACAGAAATTTCTCAACGCTTAGCCGTAGATGAAAACATACTTAGAAACGAAATTTCAAAAAATATGCTTCGTCATGATTCTTCCAAGAGAACACATATTGACACTCAAATTTCACATAAATCTGTAACTTCAGACATACCAAGAAGAGAAAAAGAATTCATTGGCTTCCTATTAAAAAACCAAAAATTTCTGTTAAAGACTGTTTCATCCCTAAAGCCTGAATACTTGGAATCAAAAGCGTGCCAACGAATTCTTCAAAAACTTTTTGAACTGATTGATCAAAATTCACCGATCGATTCGGCTCGACTTACCGACCAACCTGAACTATCCGATCTCGCACCTCTCGTTTCAGAATGTGTGACTTTTGGGTTCTCCGAAGATACTCTAACCAACTACTGGGAAGAATCAATATCTTCTTTTCATCGCCGTTATATTGAAAAAATAATCACAGAGAAGAGACAGGAACTCACCGAGGCACAAATAGATGGAAATAATTTAAAAGCCAAGAATCTTAGCGAAGAGATTAATAAACTAAATACAGAAAAGCACTTGGCTAATTAAGAACAATTAATTACTTGACCAGAAAAAGAAAACGGCTACATTTTCGACTTCAGATTAAGAATACTTCAGGGCCTATAGCTCAGTTGGTTAGAGCATCCGACTCATAATCGGCAGGTCGTAGGTTCAAGTCCTACTGGGCCCACCATATAGAAACCGCCGTTACTTAAGACAACGGCGGTTTCTATTTTTTCAAACTCTTATTTCAAACTATCCTGACGAGCTTTACAATCTCGCATGGTCACGTTTTTTGGAACATGCTCGTAGCCTTTCCAAGCATATGGATCTGTNCCTGCCACAGGAATGATTCTCCGATTGTCGGTTTTTGCGATAGATCCATCTACTTCAACAGCCCACGGCAATAAACTCCACGCATTACAATAATGATTGACTAAAACTCTACGATAGACATCGCTCAAATTTTTCCTGGATCTATGCAATACATATCCATTAAAAAAAACCAACGATCCTGCCTCTACTTCAACCGGAATTTCGACGGTCTCATCAAAACCATAACTCTCNGGAGCGAAATCAAATTCTTCNGGTTTACAGTGATCTCTCTGCGGGTACAAATAACCCATTTTATGTGATCCCGGAATCACGTAAAGACATCCATTTTTTTTATCGGCATCATCAATAGCAATCCATGCACCTATTAGAGATCGGTCACGCGTTGGTATATATATCTCGTCCTGATGCCATGCTTGACCTTGAAATTGAGGCGGCTTAACAAAATACATCGACTGCATACACTTTACACTTCCATCCCAAAATGGAATATGTGCACCCGTTAATTGACTCAGTGCTCCACAAATTTTTGGATGCTTCACATATTTTTCAATCACGGGACTTATGTAATGAGGCATATGAATGCAAAGAATTTTTTCTATGACTTCCTGATCGGTAATGTCCTCGGCCAACGGCTCAATATTTTCACAGGGATAACGGCCTCGAGCAACATCAATGACATCTCGCTTCAACTCATCCAATTCGTTTACATCAATCATATCAGGTACAANCAAATAACCCTGGTTTACAAAGAAATCAACTTGATCAGGGTTTAAGTGCTTGGGTACATCAATCGCTTCACTATCTACAGAAATCATTTCAAGTTNCCTTTCGGACACTTATCCAAATTACTCTTGAAAAAGCGAATCATGTTGTAATACCTCCATTTTAACAAAAAAAGGAAATAAGACTAATTAAACAGGATGTCCTCCAGTAACGCAGGAGCGTATCCCCTCAATTTTATAAACTCGTCATAGGTTGGCCTAAGACGCGTATTCATCTTCACCTCATGGCATAAGAATATATCAGAAAATTTATGATCTAAATAAGGATTCGATAGCCGCTCTAACACTGAAAGAGCAAAGTCCNNGGTATCGATTGCAGTTTTTTCGACAACTGGAACAATCTCTTCGAAAAGTAGTCGCTCTAACCATGATCTGATAGCTCCATTCTCCATAGCTTCGCGCACCGTAACAAACCCCTGAGGCATCGCTCGACAAACGAGGGCACTATGGGCTCCATTCAAAATTCTTAATTTTCGAGTAGTATAAGGAGTTAGATCGTCTACTCGAAATATTGAAGAGTGTAGAAAAAGCGGCATCTCTTTTCTTGCCTGAATACCCCAAAAAGCAAACGGCTCCGCAACAGCCAACAAGCGGTCTTGTTTAAGTAACGGATGGTCAGGAGGAGGCCGACTAACTATTCGATCAACCAAAGTATCTGCCCAAATACAATCAAAAGCCAACCAAGAGAAAAAATCATCTGGTAATTTCCAAATCTCAGACTGTTTGCGGACCAATTCATATAGCCGCTTACCGTTTTCAGGAAGCAATTCACATGGTAATATATTCAACCCAGACAAGCCAGCAGAGTAGCGAGACAACAATACAGAAGCGATTTTCGCAGGGAACGAACGAGGTCTCCCGATTGAATCATTTGACTCGAGTTTATAACCTGCTTCAGTCACATTAGATACGATCCACTTAAGATCTTCCTGGAGCACTATAGACTGGATTTCTTTCCAACCTTCCTCAGCTATAATTGCTCTACGAACAACTCGCACAGGCTCTATACAGTCCATGCGATTTCCATCAACGATGCCTCGTATTAAAATATGGTATCCATCAGCTTGGCTGTTAAAATATCGGGCACGAGGACTATTTGTAGACTGAACAACTACAACCCCTCCAACATCCTCACCAGCTCCAAGACTCTGTTCAATGAACAAGTCCACGAAGGCACGAAGAAATCGTCCACCGCCAAATTGAAGTACTGAGCTACACACTTTCATTCGATCTCAATCAATTAAATTCCCTAAAGTCTGTATCTAATAAACATCCAAATTACCGTATAGATTCACTACATCATTTCCACGCAAAAGAATAATAAAACATCAGTCTGGCCAAAGAGCGGACAAGCTATTAATTTTTTTAGCGATAATTTCCAAGCAACAGATTATTTCGATATAGGGTCAAGGTTTAATGAACAAGCCACCAAATGACAAAGAGAGTATCAAAATAAAAGCAGAGCATTTGCGCAAATTTTCTGCAGAGTGTTTGCAATCTGCTGGCATGAACAAAGTACATGCCGAACAACTTTCCGACTTACTAACCAAATCGGACCTCCGAGGCGTTAGATCACATGGAACACGAGCTTTATTGGGGTATTGCCATACCCTTAAAAAACAGCAGGCTAATCCAAATCCTCAAATCACCATCGTTCGTGAAACGGACACGTCCATTTTTGTAGATGGTGACGGTGGTCTCGGCTATGCTCCAACAATGTTAGCAACGGAAAAGGTAATAAAAAAAGCCAAACAAAAAGGAGTCGCTGTTGGGGGTATACGCTGTATCGGACACTATGGCTCGGCGGGTCATTATGTCCATAGAGCAATGGAAGAAAAATGCACTGCCTATTCAGTTCAGGGTGCTTACCCACAATACTATCCCAGTAACAAAGAAAAACGAGCAGCTCACTATGGGAATCCTCCTCTCTGTTTCGGATTCCCTGGAGAAGAAGGAGCACCCATAGTTTTAGACGGCGCAACTTGTATCCTTGCTGATTACCAACGAGGCGAAGAATTCGAAACACTCGAATCGCAAATTCCTGCGGCATTTTTTAAAAGCATGGGCTACACTGCAATCGGTACATTACTTGGTGGCGCCTTTGTGGGACTTGGAGACAAGAGAGCAGAGTCTATCAAAGAACTTTGGCCCTCTGCTCGTTTAGGTGGATTAGTTGTAGTAATGGACTTAGGATTATTTACAAAATCAGAAGATGTTTGCAAGGGCGTGGATGAGATGAATCGACTAGCCACAGAAGAAATGATACCCGTTTCCGGTTACGATGAAACAACATTGCCGGGAACTATAGAGCACCGCAATACGAGTAACTATCAACAAGATGGAATACCTATTAGTGTTGACGATTTAAAACGCTTAGAAAAATGTGGGTCCGAATTCTATGTTAAAAGTCCTTGGAATATTTAGCATCGACGTAAAAATACTCAAATTGAACATTTTTGTTCGAGTATTTTTTTAAACTAACAAAAGGAAAAATTGAATGATACCTGATGGCGTCCGCCTGAAAGAATTAAAACGACTTGCAATTCAACTTCGCAGACTTGTCGTCGAGTCTGTTCATCATGCAGGCGCGGGGCATTTGGGTGGCCCTATGTCGGCAGCAGACATGTTAATCTGTCTTTATTTCGAAGTGCTAAATATAGACCCCGAACGGCCGGAAAAATTTAATCGAGATCGCTTCATTTTATCTAAGGGTCATTCCTCTATCGGACTTTATGCCGCCTTAGCTTTAAGAGGATACTTTCCGGTTGAAGAGTTAAAAACATTCGATGAGATAAATTCACGTCTTCAGGGTCATCCAGCCATGGACCTATTACCGGGAATAGATATGTCTTCTGGGTCTCTAGGTCAGGGACTTTCTCCTGGTGTCGGTATGGCAATAGCATCGAAGACACAAGGATCAAACTTTCGAACGTTTGTAATGCTAGGAGATGGCGATTCCCAGGAAGGACAAATTTGGGAAGCCGCCATGATCGCGGGAAGGTATCAATTGAACAATCTGACAGCCATCTTAGACTTAAATAATTTACAACAGTATGGGTGGGCTACGCCGGAGGGTTATAAAAGCTCAAATCGAATTCCTCCGCAAGAAGACGCTATATCTCGTTGGCAGGCTTTCGGATGGAATACTATAGAAATCAACGGACACGACATGATCGAATTCATTGAAGCCTGTTCTGAAGCAAAAACATATACTGAAGGTCCGACCATAATAATCGCGAAAACGATTAAAGGTAAGGGAATTTCCTATATGGAAAACGATTTTTCTTGGCACTCCAAACCAGTTACCAATACAGATCTAGAAAACGCTATAATTGAGCTTAAGGCTCAGGAGGCTGCTCTATGAAAAATCTTAAGAAAACCGATGAATTATTGGCACAACGTGATGCCTTTGGAGACACTCTAATCGAGCTCATAGATCAAGATGAACGTGTATATGTCCTGGACGGTGATTTAGCAAATTCAACAAAAGCCGATAAAGTTTCACAAGATCGCCCTGACAGGTTTTTCCAGATGGGCATAGCTGAACAAAATATGATGGGCGTTGCAGCTGGAATGGCTTCTTGTGGACTAATACCATGGTTGAGTAGTTTCGCCTGTTTTTTGGTTAATCGAGACTTAGACCAGCTGCGAGTTGTAGTTGCACAACCAAACCTGCCCGTAAAAATTGCTGGATCTTATTCTGGATTACTCACTGGTAAAACAGGAAAAACACATCAAGAAGTTTCAGATATTGCTATCATGCGTGCAATGCCCAATTTAACAGTTTTGGCCCCCGCTGACGCCGTTGAAGTCAGAGCCGCAATGCACGCAGCAAATGAAACGAGCACTCCTGTTTACATTCGCCTAACTCGGGATCCTGAACCTGTGATATTTGATGACGAATATAAATTCGAAATCGGTCGCATCATCACCGTTAGAGAAGGCTCAGATGTTACAATTTTTTCAACTGGCGCACAAACTGTTCGTTGCCTAGAAGCTGCTGAAATACTAAATAACGAAAAAATATCAGCTCACGTTGTACATGTGCCCACAATTAAACCACTTGACACTGAGGCCATTGTAAAGGCATCAGCCCACACAGGACGAGTAGTCACAGCGGAAGACCACACAATTATCGGTGGCTTAGGAGGAGCTATTTCTGAAGTGTTAAGCGAAGAAATGCCAACTCCGATGAAACGCGTTGGAATTTTAGACACTTTCGGAGAATCAGCAGCTAACGAAGACCTTCTTGAAAAATACCAAATAACTTCTAACCATGTAGCTGAGGCAGCACGTGCATTGCTTCAAGCTCCTTGACCAAGATTAGTTTATGGCATAAGATATAAAAGTGAGGCTATCCGTGCCAAAAACACTTAATAGAGCAACTTAGAGCGACTCGGATCTCACAAGGTTGGTATAGGTAGCGGAAAACCCGTAAAGTGCTATCATTCTCGAATTGGATTTAACAGTATTTGCTAACCTATGTACCCGTTTTATGCTGTTGGGGTTTGAGTTTTTGTCCCGTGCTAATCGTAACCTGTTTCGCTCAAGCTTTTGTTGCCCCGGTGCCTCGTACGTAGATATTTTACGCAAGAGATAAGGATTCTGATATGAGAGAAGGTCTTTTACAGCTTTTACAATTACAAGAACATGATAAGAGGCTAGAAGATTTAGATAAATCAAAAAGTCAATTCCCAACTGAAATTGAAGAACGGAAAACCGAAATCGCTTCTGCAGGAAAAGTCGTAGCTGAGATGGAAGAAGAGAAGACAGATTGGGAAAAAAAACAACGTCAAAGCGAAGGAGAAATTCAGTTAGCGAAAGAAAGTCTTAAAGTACACGAAGACCGATTTTCTGTGGTTACAAACAACAAAGAATACGATGCTCTTCAGATAGAAATACAAGCCTGCAAGGATACTGTTTCCGAACATGAAACTCAATTGTTACAGGCGATGGAATCAATACAGCGGATCGAAAATGAATTAGAAGAAGAAAACAAAGCCTTTGAGGAAGTAAGACGAAGTCAACAGGAAAGCATTGACGAATTACAAGGGCAACTTGATTCTATGGAGGAGTTAGTCCAAGACGAAGAGATAAATAGAGCAAAAGCCGCCGAAACAATTGATCCAAAAATTCTTGCAGTNTACGAACGACGTCGAGGCCCGCGTTCACGCCGTATTGCCTTAACTCGTAANGATTCTTGCGGAATTTGCTTTAGACAATTACCGCCACAAAAACTAAGNGAAGTTCGNCGTTGNGAACGAGTGGTAGACTGCGAAAACTGCGGAGCTATCGTCGTTTGGAATGAAGATAGAGATTNATATTTTCAAGTGCGTCGGGCGAGCGCGCTATCCGGTTTATNAAACCGGAGGCGAGGAAAGTCCGAGCTCCGAAGGACAGGATGCTGGGTAACGCCCAGGAGGGGTGACCCTACAGAAAGTGCAACAGAAAGATACCGCCGTAATTAAATTATAAATCACGGCAAGGGTGAAATGGTGAGGTAAGAGCTCACCGCATTTGNGGCGACGCAAATGGCATGGCAAACCTCATCCGGAGCAAAGCCAAATAGGGGAAGATGAGGTGGTCCGCCTCGTGATCATTCCCGGGTAGGTTGCAATGAGGTGATAGGTAACTATCATCCCAGATAAATGCTCGCACAGTGCAATATTTTTGCATGGACAGAACTCGGCTTATAGACGCACTTAAAAAGCGATCGACGCATCAAGCGTCGATCGCTTCAATTTTATTTTATCCTGTTCCTTCGTAAAATTAACTCGTATTATCATCAGTATGAAAATACTCCTACTCACATACATTTTTATGATTCTCCCATTATTTGCTGACAATTTACAGACACCAATTTTCAGTGATAACAAAAAAAACCCCGCGGCTATCGGTTACGTCGACTGGGAGAAAAACNTAGTAGTTGCCTANGGTCAAGCTTCTGCTCCAGATGGTATAACAAACCCTGTGCAGAAAAGNCTACTAGGATTCCGTGGTGCTAAAATCGTCGCCTATCGGAATTTACTNGAATTGGTCGGAAATATTCAAGTGACTTCGACTAGCCGTTTAAGCGAGTATATGATTTCAGATGACTTAGTAACCACAAAAATTGAAGGCGTACTCAAAGGTGCTACGGTTTTACCCAATTCTCAAGGTGAGTTAAAAGACGGTGCATACACGATTGCTGTAAGTCTACCTTTACTGGGTAAACTTTCCAAAGAGATATTNCCAGCAATTACCTCCCCCGTTTCGTCTCCAATAGACATCCTACCAAAATCTATCAAAAACGATTCAACAAAAATAACTACGCCGGCCGAAATATCTGTACCGGTTTATGTTCCACCCAAACCCCATACTGGATTGTTAGTTGACGCTCGCGGTCTAGATCTTCAACCGTGTATGGCTCCTGTCGTGAGATCTAAAGATGGACGAATTGTTTATAGNGCNTCAACAATAGAAACTAACTATGCAACACAGTACGGAATTGTTAGCTACGAAAACAACCTTGAAAGCGCCATAAAATCGGAACGCCTTGGGGGAGTCGATTCAAATCCACTTATTGTTAAAGCCCATTCTGTTGCAGGCGCATTTAGTGGGGACTTGATATTGGGAGACTTNGACGCAACTAAAGTCTTAATGGCTGATATCGACGGAGACTTCTTGAAGTCATGCCGCGTAGTTTTTCTTATTGGTCCCTCTCCTATTGTTATTGATGCTAATTTCGTTGACTCTCTTTATCAACTTCAAAGTCTCCCAGATTCTTTAATTTTTGAGGATGCTCCCATTGAATTTTCAGAAGAAATACCTGACAGCAACAGAACGCAATAATTCTTTACTCTGCATCGGGTTAGATACCGACGAAAGAAAATTGCCTGCATCNATTCAAAGTAAAGATNATCCCGTTCTGTACTTTAATAAAAGCATAATAGACGCCACATCAGATCTCGTATGCTCTTATAAACCNAATTATGCATTCTATGGTGCTCTAGGAAAACGTGGGTGGTCNACATTGCAAGCCACCATTGCACATATCCCGAAACATATTCCGGTAATTGTTGATGCAAAAGTTGGAGATATCGGGAATACCTCATCACTTTATGCTAAAATGTTTTTTGAGGGATTAGAGGCTGATGCCCTGACAGTAACTCCATACATGGGCGAAGATTGCGTACTACCATTTCTAGAATACGAGGATCGTACAACCTTTATAGTCTGCCTCACCTCAAACAAAGGCGCTAACGATTTCGAAAAAAGCGTAAGTGACGGAACTCCACTTTTTGAAAGAGTCATTAAAAAAGCTTTGGAATGGTCTGTCAACAAAAATTGCGGATTAGTTATCGGAGCAACGCAGCCTAAATATTTTTCTTTAGTACGCTCGTTAGCACCGGATATGCCCCTCCTCATCCCCGGTGTTGGTGCNCAAGGTGGTAATCCCAAAGAAGTTGTTGAANATGGTCAAGACTCAAAGGGTGGCGGAATTCTAATAAATTCATCGCGCGGAATAATCTTTGCCTCAGCAAAGGAGGACTATGCCTACGCTGCACGCACCGCCGCAAAAAAACTGNGAGATGAACTCAACAAATATCGTAACTATCCTTCGTNATCGTCATAAAAGGATTCTCTCAAAAGTTTAGTTATAGGATTGAGCCGACGATAGTATCTTTGNGNCCGCACATTCTTGTTGCCCCATAGTCTTTGAGGAAAAATTGTATAATTACTTACAGGTGGATTAGACGACCGCCCCCAGTAAGTATGTATCGTACGACGTTCCGTATCTGTTTTTCGCACATTTCCACCGTGAAATATGGCTGCGTTAAAAATAATTGCGGTGCCTTTTTCACCCACAATATGGTGAGCATTTTTTTTATCGTATTCACTTATGTCACTCAATTTGCCATCCCGAATTGATCCTGGCAACACGCTAAACGAATGAGTTGAATTGTTTACATCGGAAAGGTAATACGCGACAGAAATATAATTTGTGAAATACGGCGAAGACGATTTGTGTTGCGGCCAACCCTGACCATCTCTATGCCAATTACAATAAGGATCGCCATCAAACGCCTTACGAATCCGGACAGAGTGCTCCTCCGCACAAGCTTCTGGACCAAGGATAGACTCAATAATTGGCATTATTTTTGGCGTATGCATCGTAATATCTAATTCTTGGTAAATAAGAAGCATGTGAACATTTAAAACAACGTTCCCATGCTCTCTTTCCATCCAAAAAGGACTCCTTTTCAACAAATCATTATCAATAACTCTATTGATAACAGCCAGATCTTCGGCAGCCAACACATTATCAACTACTGTATATCCAACTTTAGCATATTCCTCTAAGTGTTTCTCCACCGAAATCATTTTTAACGA
>NZPK01000064.1 GCA_002693325.1 Gemmatimonadota bacterium
TTTTTAGGGTGTTTCAATCTTAATATCCCTTATCATTTTTTTAAAAAGCAAATTTTATTGCCAAAGTGGCTCGTCCTTCTCGAGCATTGTCTTTAAATAACATTCATTTAATTCTACGCCTAATCCTGGATCCTCTGTTAATTTCACATGCCCATTTTGAATTACATCATGGTTAGATTGAATTACATGTTCCCAGGTTGGATCATGGAAGCGGTGAAATTCAAGTGCAAGAAAGTTTGGCACACTAGCGCAAACATGAGCATCGCCGACAGTGCTGAGTGCACTAGAATTATTATGTGGGGCAAAAGGTATATAATATGTTTCCGCCATATTTGCTATTTTTCGACATTCACTTAGGCCGCCGCATTTTGAAATATCAGGCATTATAATATCAACTGCTTGATTTTCTATGATTTCTCGGAAACCGTACCTGAGATAGGCATTTTCGCCAGCACAGATAGGCGTTCTTGTAGCTTGGGTGATATTAGCCATGGCTTGAATGTTTTCTGGTGGGACAGGTTCTTCCAGCCACATAAGGTTCAGGTCTTCCAGTTCAAGAGCGAGTTTCATTCCTGCAGTGGCATCGTAGCGTCCGTGAAGATCAATAGCTAAATCCATATCTGGCCCAACGGCTTCGCGTATATTGAAGGCTTGCTCAACCATGCTTTCTAATTCTTTAGGTGTAACGGACCAGTTCCATGCATCAAGCTTGTGTGGATTGTGTGCATCATCAAGATCAAACTTAATGGCTGTAAATCCCTTTGATCGGGCTTCTTCTGCACGTTCGCGACAATTAGTCATCGCGCTATCAACATAGAGTCGGACTGTATCTCTGAATTTTCCGCCGAGTAAACGATATATCGGTACGCCTTGGGCTTTACCAGCTAGATCCCAAAGTGCAATTTCCAGTCCCGTTAACGCTGAGATACCGAGCCCAGCCATCCCACCTCGAAATATATAGCTTCTGCGGATGCCTTCAAAGCAAGCATCCACGTCACGGGGATCTTTACCAATTAGTTGTTGAGCCATTGTCTGGGTGGAGCCTCTCCATCCTCCATCAACGTGACTAGCTTCGCCAGTCCCGTAAACTCCCTCATCGGTATAAATCCGCACGTAATGATATGTATAGGTCGGTTTTTTATCGACCTTTATTTGGACTTCGGCTGTTTTTATTTCCGTGATTTTCATCTTCTATATACTCTCTTCAGATTTGCGGGTGGGAGATTAAAAGTTTCCGATTAGATAGTTCCAATTCTTTTGCCGTATTTCTCGCTCTTTATAATGGTCCGTTTGAGATACATGAAGGGGATTTGAAAACGACAAGATATTATGAGGATCTTCGGCAGTGGCTCTGCTATTCCAATCGGTGCTTTTGCCAATGTTTTTGGGGTTGTGATTCCAACTCGGCTTGTTATTTGGTTTGGTCCGCCTCAAAAGAAACTTGATCATATGTCGTTTCTTGTTGCTGGTATTCGCTGCAGTTCCGTGCCAAAGGTCATAGTGGGTTAAAGCCACTGTTCCGGCTTTAACTGTAAGAGGAATTTGGCCACGAATATTTGCGTAATGAGCCATTCGGTCAGTTGGTGCATTTCTAAACTGGGTGCCCGGCACAATTATTGTGGGTCCCATATCTGCCGTGACTTCTCTGGGATAGTAAAGAGCCAGAAAACGAGTTATAATTGTATCCCGATTATTTATTCCATCTTGGTGCCAGTTCATGTGTTTGGATTCTGGGAGTTTACAGTGCCAATGACGATGTTTTTGTAATTCGAATTCGTTGCCAAGAAGGCTAATTATAGCACCTCTGACATAATTATTTTCAATTATTTTAGTCAAGTCGGGAACGACATCTGTAATTCCATCTCCAGGATTGTAGTCCAAAATATCAAGTTGGGATGCAATGGATTCATTCAGTTTATCAGGAAGATCGGGCTCTATTAAATGAAAACCATTTACTATGAAATTCGCGACTTCATTATCGCCAAGCAGAAATTGTTTATTCATCAATCATCTCCATCTTTTGGAGTATAAATTCGTAACCAAGAACGTCAAGTTCGCGATCGTCAAAGGGTGCCTGTAGGTAGGGGAACTGCACTATTTGCCAACCATCAACTATGGCGTCATGTACGGTTTGGTAAGGCCAATCGGGATCTTCAGCAGAAATCTCCCTAGTTGCATTTTTAGTGGGCTCTACGAGATTTAGAGCAATGATATTTGAGAAAACGTCTGGAGTTCTAGAATGCAAATAAAGCAAGCGTTGTTTTAATTGAGTCATTTTAAAATTTCTTGATTATTTTAGAATAAGGTGAGGGTAATATAATGAGTCTAATGCCCTTCGTTCAATACTATTTTGATTCTCGTGGGGAACTATTTTAATTTAAGCTATATGAAACAGAGTATTAGGAGATTTAACCTATGAAAATTAAAAGTATAGATGCTGTACGTGTTCAAATACCAGGTTCAGGACCTCCTTCAAAAAAGCCTGGCGCAACATCTGTTACTTCACCGCAAAAAGCCATTGACCATCCGGCAAAAACCGGAAAAACTCCTCCGCGAAGGGAGAGTTGGACGGAAAATGATGAAGTTGCTAACCCAATGTCTCGTTATCCCCACGTAAAGAGACATAGGTCTCGGTGGTTGCCGTCTTCATGGGGAGCCGTTTGGTGTAAAGTCACACTTGAAGACGGTACCTGGGGATTAGGGTCATCTGTCCATGGTCGGCCTGTCGCCGCAGTTATAGAAGATCATTTGGCTATTCAATTAGTAGGGCAAGATGTTATGGCGGGTGAGAAAATATCTGATATGATGTTTCGTTTGACAAAACCCTATGGAACCGTTGGCTTGGCCTCTTATGCCATAAGCGCAGTGGATTTAGCTATCTGGGATGTACGAGGAAAAATTTTAGAGCAACCAGTGTATGAAATGCTAGGAGGCAAACAAAAAGAATCTTTGAGGTGTTATTCTACAGGGAATGATGTGGATTGGAATAAGGAACTTGGATTTACAGCGTTTAAATTGGCCTGTCCCTACGGCCCAGCCGATGGGTTGGAAGGGCTGAAGAAAAATGAAGAATTTGTTGCAGCTGCNCGTGATGAAATTGGAAATGAATGTGAACTCATGCTTGACTGCTGGATGGCTTTTGACGTGGAGTATACTGTACGACTGGCGGAACGACTGCGTCCATATGGTCTAAAGTGGTTAGAAGAGTGTTTGTTGTCTGAAGACTTTGATGCACATTATTCACTGCGACAACGTTTGCCGTGGCAGGGATTGGCGACGGGAGAACACTGGTTTACTCATGTACCTTTTCANTGGGCCTGTTCTAAAAGAGTTGTTGATATCCTTCAGCCCGATATTCAATGGGTTGGAGGTATGACAACGTGTATGAAAATTGCTGCGGTTGCTGACGCAGCCGGAATCTCTGTTATTCCGCATGGAGGGGCCGGTACTCCGTTCGGTCAGCATTTTAGTATTGCTTCTGGTTGTGCGCCTCTTTCTGAATATTTTGTTGGATCACCGCCCGGTGTGCCCTTGGACGAGTTACCTGGTATTCCAGGTGTTGCTGTTCCCAGCGCCGGCCATGTTACTCCGAGCGATGCGCCTGGATTTGGTATGGAAATAAAAGAGGAGTGGTTGACACCATTTTTTTAATTTAAATCTGCTCGGATTTTGCTCCCATTTTCATTCCACCATTGGTGAAGAATGGTAACGTCGGTGCCAATGCAGAAATGACGGACACCTTTTTCTAAATATTTGTCTCGATCGGTGATATCGTTTAATTCGACCCGAGCGGGTATGTTCATCTCTTTGGCTTTAGAAAAAATATATTCCTGTGCTTCCATAACCTCAGGGGCGTTTCGCTCTCCAGCTCGGCCAATGTTCATCGAATAATCGGCACTTCCCCATTGGATCATATCGACACCGTCTACTGAGAGAATCTCTTCTAATTTATTTACGGCACTTTCTTTTTCGATCATAATGACAATCACTATGTCGTGTAACGCATCGACATATTCTTGGCTCCCACCATAGCCCATGTAGGTAAAACGACGTGTAGCAACTCCATAAGTTCCGTTTTCTTTAGGATGGTCTGCACGCACGCAACGCACACATTCGACCACATCTTCTGCTGAACGAACATCGGCAAAGAGAACGCTATGAAAGCCTGAGCCGACCGCACGCTGGGCAGTATATGCTCTATGTTCTGCATCGACTTTTATCATCATAGACATGTTATAAAGATCCCCCGCCCGTCCGAGATTATCCAAATCATGTAGGTCAAATGGGCCATATTCGGCCACAAATTCGACATAGTCATAATGGCCCGTGTGGCCAATCGCTTCGACAATCGATGGCCAGGTTGTGTGGATATGTGTACCTAATGTGGGTTCACCTTTGCGTAATTTCTGTCGTAGAATGTTGGTGCGCATGTATACAGTTTCTCCCTTTGTTTGAATTACCTTGTCTAGTAACTTAAGCGTCCGATTTTATAGACGCATTTTAAATCCCGAATAAGTTGGCAGCGTTTTCACCTAATACCAAGTTGCGTTGGTTTTCCCTGAGACCAGAAAAAACTCTTATGATTTCCAGGGACTGTTTATAAGTCAAATGATTGCCTGTAGGGGGCCAGTCGCTTCCCCATAAAATTCGGTTTGCGCCGAAAAGTTGTATGAGTTCGGATAGGTATCTCAATGCCTGTGGACACTTAGGGTCCCAAGGTTCTTTCGCTGCGGCGTAGAATGCGGAGGCCTTAATATAAACGTTATCGAGTCGTTGGGCTGGTGAAAGGGAGTTATAATTTGGGTTGTCTGTATTAAATGCACCGGGGAGTCCTAAATGGTTACAGAGAAAATTTACTGCAGGGTTTTGTTCGGCCAGTGTCACGAATATTGCATGATTTGCAGGGGTAACCTGTAGATTACAGACAAGTTGAGTTTTGGAAAAAGCATCCCAGATAGGTTTGTGCTCTTCTTTAAGCACCCAACTTATATCTTGGGAATTTGGATAGTAGCTGATCCCGATAGATTGGTATGTCTCTTTTGCGTTAATTACTAATTCCGCGGCGTTAGGTTCGTGTAATTGTATATCAGTCATAGTTGCCAAACGGTCTGGATGTTGGCGAGCCCATTGGGCGCATTCCGTATTATTATCGGGTGAGAACTTCGCGACGACGGGTAAAATGATAGCCATTTCTACTCCAGCACCATCCATTAGATGCAAGAGCCGATCGACTCGTCCAATGTCGCCAAATGGTTCCATTGGGGCATAATTGTTGAGAACGTGAACATGGGAATCTATAATTCGCATACTATTCCTCTTAAGTTTTTTTGAAAACCAAAAAGTTAATTAGGCAGAAGTTTATTTTTTAGTAGATCACGTCGGAATCGTATTTGAGGCGAAAATACGTAGTTTCTCCCGCAAGGAAGAATGGCGTGCAGCATCTTGGTTGACAATAAATTCTGGGAGGCGGCCTGTCGCCAAGCGACAAATCGCGGCTACAGCATTACGACCGATACTTGTGAAGCATTCATCGGTCCATCCTAGACCGTGTGGTGATACAATGATATTTTCTAGTGATAAAAGAGGATCTTCTACGCTTATGGGTTCTTTTTCAAAAACGTCTAAGCCTGCTCCGGCTATAATGTCCTCCTGAAGAGCTTTTGTTAGCGCATTTTGGTCTATTATTGATCCTCTTGCGATGTTGATTATGTAAGAGGAACCCTTCATACGGTGAAGCGCATTCTCATCAATTAGATGATGCGTTTTTCGATTTAATTCACAGCAGAGGACGACAAAATCCGAATTTCGTAAAAGGCTGTCTAAATCAACTAATTCGGCTCCAGACTGTCCTGCGAGATAAGCCGAACTATTTGGATCTGAGGCTAAAATTCGAACACCAAAATTTTGTAATAATCCACACAGCTCTCTGCCGATATTCCCTAATCCAATGAGTCCAATGGTTTTATTGTTTAGTCCAATGCCAACATTGTCCATCCGCTCATGCCATCGACCTGTACGCACCAACGAGTCGCGTTGCAACATTTTTTGGCTCAGAGCCAAAATGTATGTTAAGGCTGCAATGGCGACAGGCCTTCGAACACCGTTAGGCGTCACGGAAACTAGTATGCCCTTTTCAGTGCAGGCTTTTAGGTCGACGTTATCATATCCGACACCAAATCGTGCGATTAAGGCTAGGCGTTCGTTATCAAAAATGCTTTCGGCGTTGATCTCAGATCCTAGGAGAAGAAGTGCATCGTAATCGTGTAACTGCTTGGCATGTATAGGTGACTGATCCTCCTCCAGGAATTCCCAAGTTATGCCCGGCGTCTTGTCTAATCGATCAAGCCCTATATCACCGAAACTAATGGAGCCGTCACTCCTTAAAAAATCTCGGGTTAAAGCGACACGGAATGATGCAGTCATGATAGGAGTCGAGGGTTAAACATGCTATAGTGTATTTAAATCCTATACGGGTGATGGAATTTTTAAGCTATAAAGAATTCAGTGATGTGAAAATATTAATGAAGAAATGGCTACTCTGCAAAATTGGATGTGATTCTTTATTCTATTTTATAAGGTCATTGCATTTAAGCATTTGGCTGTTATTCTTACATAGATTGTTTTCATGATGTTATAATAATTTCTTTTTGTGTAAAGAGGTTAAAAATGAAGGTGATTGTTGAGTTGTTTTGCATAGCAATTGCGATCTGTACGGTTTGTTCAGGTTGTGCTAAATATTCTCAGAAAACCGAAGAAAATCTCAGAGGATCATCTGCGATTTTAACGATAGATCCAAAGGTAAAAACAGGACAACTACCTAATGGTTTTCGTTACGTGATTCGGCCTAATAAAAAGCCGGAAAATAGATCAGAGTTACGTCTGGTAGTTGATGTGGGATCGGTTCAGGAAGAAGATAATCAACAGGGATTAGCTCATTTTGTAGAGCATATGGCTTTTAACGGAACTGAAAACTTCGAAAAGCAAGAATTGGTTGATTACTTGGAGCTGGTTGGTATGCGGTTTGGTCCAGACTTAAATGCTTATACCAGCTTTGATGAAACAGTTTACATGTTACAGATTCCGATGGATAGTACTCATGTCGTTGAGACTGCTATGCAGATTTTGTTTGATTGGGCACAGGGAATAAAATTTGAATCCGAAGAAATAGATAAAGAGCGAGGTGTTGTGGTAGAGGAATGGCGTTTGGGGCAAGGTGCCAGTCGTCGAATATTCGATCAACAACTACCAATAATATTGCGGGGATCTCGTTATGCCGACCGTTTACCAATAGGACAAAAAGTAGTTTTAGATACATTTTCGCATGGGACTCTTAAGGATTTTTATAGGACGTGGTATCGGCCTGAATTAATGAGTTTTATTGCTGTAGGTGATTTTGAGATTTCTTATATGGAATCACTGGCAATCAAATATTTTTCACATATTCCTGTTTCAGATAACGGAGCGGAACGTGTCTATTTTCCTGTACCTAATCACGATGAAACTTTGTTCGCTATTGCTACTGATATAGAGGCAACAAGTAACGTCATCAACATCTATACGAAAAAAGAAGTAGACGAACAGTCGTCTGTGCTTGCCTACCGAAAGTCAATTGTTGAGAGGCTTTACCATCATATGTTAAATGAGCGACTGGAAGAGCTCACAAAAAGATCAAATCCGCCATTTTTGGGTGCCGGTTCTAGCAAGGGTCGTTTGTTGAGGACTAAGGAATTTATTTCACTTGGAGCAGTAGTGTCTAATAATGGATTTGAAAGAGGCGTAGAAGCTTTATCAACTGAGTCGGAACGCATAAGGCAGCATGGTTTTACAACTTCTGAATTAAGTCGCGCCAAAAAACTTTTACTTCGTGGCGTCGAACGAGCCTATCGAGAGCGTGACAAACTACCTTCAAGTACTCTTGCGTCTGAATACGTACGTCATGTTTTAATCGATGAACCAATACCAGGGATCGAACAGGAATATTTAATGTACAATCAATTACTGCCAGGTATTAGTTTGCACGAAGTAAATGAACTTGCCAGTGAGTGGAATACACAAGAAAATAGAGTTGTAACGATCAGTGCTCCATTCCGAAAAGACGTCTTAGTGCCATCAAAGGAGGATCTAAAAGCTATATTCAATCGTACTTTTGGCGAACCCTTAAAACCATATACTGATAATTTTTCTAATGCACCATTAGTAGAAAATTTACGTTCCCCCGGACGTGTGGTAAAAAATGATTCGATTCCTGAGATTGGTGTTCGGATTTGGACTTTGAGTAATGGAGTGCGCGTACAGTTAAAGAAAACAGATTTTAAAAATGATGAAATCCTTTTTACAGCATTTAGTCCAGGCGGTCATTCTCTGGTAGAGGATGAGCATTATATCTCCGCAGCAACCGCAACTTCGATAATTCGTGAGGGAGGTGTTGGGGGATTCGACAATGTTCAATTACAAAAAAAGCTTTCCGGTAAAGTGGTCTCCGTTTCTCCGATTTTGGGAACTCATCAAGAGGGTTTTGTAGGGTCAGCTTCTCCAGAAGATCTTGAGACGATGTTTGAATTGATTTACGCTTACTCAACCGTGCCCCGGATTGATACTACCGCATTTCTTGCCTTTAAAGATAGAATGGTGGGTTCAATTCAAAATCGCGATATGCGACCAGAGACGTCTTTCAGTGACACGATACAGATTACGATGGCCTCTGGGCATTTTAGGGCTAGGCCGTGGTCTTTAGAAATATTAAACGAAATGGACTTGAATGAGGCTTTTACCATTTATCGTGAACGTTTTGAGGACATGGGGGATTTTGTTTTTTCATTTGTAGGTAACTTGGATTTTGTAGAGATGGAAGAGATGGTGTCTACTTATCTAGCAAATCTGCCAGTGACAGGACGTGAAGAAACATGGAGAGACATTGGCGTATCTGTTCCAAATAATGTAGTCGAGAAGTATGTATATGCAGGGATTGAGCCGAAAAGTTCGAACCAAATCATTTTCACTGGAGATTTTGATTATGGATGGGAAAATAATTTTTTTGTCGAAGCTCTGTCTGCTTGTTTTGAAATAAAACTCCGTGAATTGCTCCGTGAAGACCTAGGCGGGACATATAATGTTTCAGTTCGTTCGAGTGTGGAACAATTTCCGAAGGGTCAATATCGGATTAGTATCAGTTTCAGTTGTGATCCCGCACGAGAAAGCGAATTAACGGAAATCGTATTCCATCAAATTGAACTTTTAAGACAAAATGGAATTGAACAAGTATACATAGAAAAGGTGAAAGAAATTCGACGGAGAAGTCACGAATTGGCGCTACGAGAGAATGGTTTTTGGCTCAATATATTGCAGGATATGCAACAGTCTTCCATAAGTCCTAACCAGATCCTGAATTATAATTATCTGATAAGCCGTCTGAATTCAGAGGAAGTTTTAAAAGCTGCGAATCAGTATTTTAATCGAGATCAATATGCCCGCTTCGTTTTATTTCCAATAGATTATTATCACGAATTAGAAGAATAGTTTTAATGAGTATTCTTTCTCAAATTGCATCACGGCGCTGATGTGCTTAGAGTTTTTTGTTTAGTAATGAGAACAAATCGAAATGGAATTATTGAACCTAGGTTGGTAATTGCAGGTCTCACCAATTTTCCGTGAGACCTGCAATGTTTGAATCAATTAAGAATCGTAGCCTACTTCTCCGTGTTCGCCAAGGTCTAACCCATTAACCTCGACTTCGTCGCTAACTCTCAACCCAGAAATGACATCAATTACTTTTAAGATTATGTAAGAGATTATTGCTGTGTAAATTATAGTCGCAACGACAGCCAAAACCTGGACTTTAAGTTGGGCTACAGAGTCGAAATTTGTCTCACTACCCCCAAGAGCTGAAGAGGCAAAAAAGGAAACCAGAATAGTCCCTACAAGACCTCCGAAACCGTGAACGCCAACTACATCTAAAGCGTCGTCATAGCCCATAGCTTGTTTCAACCAGGTAGCTGCCCAGTAGGCTACTAGACTCGAAACGGCTCCAATTACAATTGCTCCCATAGGTCCAACCCAACCAGCTGCGGGGGTAATTGCCGCCAGCCCGGCAATCGCTCCGGTCGCAAATCCAAGAGCGCTAGGCTTGCCGTTCTTAACCCACTCAATTGCGATCCAAACAAGGGCGGCAACGCTAGGTGATATTTGCGTTACTACTATGGCCATAGCGGCTTGGCCATTTGCGGCTAAAGCACTGCCTCCATTAAACCCGAACCAACCAACCCAGAGCATTGCAGTACCTATGAGGTTCATGGTCATGTTATGTGGTGGCATGGGTTTCTCGGGATACCCACTCCTTTTCCCAACCAACACAGCTGCTATTAGTGCCGCGGTTCCTGCTGTAATATGTACTACGATTCCCCCAGCGAAATCTTTTACTCCCATGTTACCAAAGTAACCACCAGGTCCCCAGACCATATGCGTTATTGGCAAATATACTAGGACACACCATATGCAGCTAAACCACATGACCGCCGAAAACTTCATTCTCTCAGCAAATGCTCCAACGATCAATCCTGGAGTGATTATTGCGAACGTCATTTGGAAAATGAAAAAAGCCAACTCTGGTATAGTACCGGATAAATTGTCTCCTGAGATTCCCTGCATGAAGGCTTTAGATAGATCACCTAAAAATTCATTGCCCTCAGAAAAGGCTACGCTGTAACCGAAAAGAGTCCAAATGATGGTCACGATTGCTGTGATTCCAAAACAATGCATGAAAACAGACAGCACGTTCCGTTTCTGCACTAATCCTGCATAGAACATAGCGAGTCCCGGGACCATCATAAAAAGTACCAGGCCAGAGGAAATGAATATCCAAGCGGTATCTCCAGAATTGATAACATTTTCTGCAAGAGCATTTGTGGGAAGTAATAATAAACTCAGAAAAATCCCACAAAAAAGAAGGTACATATTTTTTGCTTGGCGCATGGTGGCTTTCTCCAGGAAAAGAGGTTAGCAAAAATAAGTTTGAGCTATTTCTGTTATCACGACGTATCTAAACATCTTGGACGGGGGTCCATGTTCAGACTTTCAATGGGTAAGAAGCAATTGGTGTTCCACTCAACACAGGGTTTGACAATGATCAGTGCTCAATTAGGAACTTCTAGTTCCGGGCAGGAAATAAAGTTATAAAAATTTGATTATATTGTATTTACCGGATTTTGCTACAGAAAGACGTAATCGTTTTTACGTCATGTCAGGTAATTATTTCGTATTTTTACAACAAAATTGTAGATTTTGTGTTGAATTTAAGGTGATTCAGGTTGTTCTTTACATTAAATAGCCGTTTTTATTGATGGAAATGCTTGAAAAGTCTCACAGTCGCGAAGAGTCTATGATAAAAGAGTCGGGCGTTTGTCGACAAAATTGTAGATATTGCGATCGCCAAAACCAAAAAGACACAAAAATGTATTTTTATGCCAGGTTTGTTCGTAACATATGGAATTGTAAGTTAAAATTTGATCAAGATACCTCCTATATATGCGACGACGACTAGTTTAGAAATTAGCCATAAATTATTTGATCCATGATTTTGTTCGTACGAGCAGCACTTTCCCCTGTAGTATCATATCTAAGATCACCTTTGAGCGCATCGACGATATTTTGTATAAATGGTTGTTGGATATGAGATGGATTTGCCATTTCAATTACGCTTGTTTGTGACTCAGTACTGAGGGTTATCGGTGTAAATGCAAACGTCGCGAAACATATTGATCCCTTTGATCCCCTAATAATAATCGTGTCCTCGTAACTGTCGGAACAGAAACACCAAGCCCCGTATCCCTTTACGCCAGTAGTGAACTCAAAGGTTGCTGTTACCGTATCCTCGACTTCGTAAAATCCGCCAGTATTGGTTGCTTCTCCTTTACAATTTGAGATTGGTCCAAAAATAAAATCGAGAAGGTCAAGTTGATGACATGCTAAATCGAAAAATAAACCGCCACCAGAAATTTCTTTAATGAGGCGCCAAGGGGTGGGAGAATTCTTCGTGTTGCGGTGCGGTTGTCTCAATCTTATCTGTATATCACTTACAATGCCAATTTTTTTTTCGTCCACAAGCTTTTTGATTTTTAGAAAGTACGGCAGCGCTCGTCGATAATATGCTACGAACAGCGGAACATTACTTTTTCTACAGATTTCGATCATCATTCGACACTCTGCGTATGTTCGTGCCATTGGTTTTTCCACATATACCGTTTTGCCTGCACTAGCTACAGAGTGGGCGTATGAGGCATGGAAATTAGGTGGNGTTGCTATATATACTGCGTTGACNTCAGGGTCNTTTATTAACCTCGCCGCGTTGTCATAAAATCTCGGGACTTTGTGACGTTTTGCATAGTCAGCCGCCAGATCGTTATTCCGCCGCATTACAGCGACTAACTCTGAGCCGCGAGCTTTCTGTAGAGCAGGACCACTTTTGATTTCTGTTACGTCTCCACAACCGATTATACCCCATTTTATTGTATTCAATTTTTACCTCCTGTTTTAGAGGATTTCTAGGTTCTTTATATTGGCGCGTTCTGTTCATCGATTTCGATCCAAGGGTCGTAAGTTCGTTTCCGAAATTGATCCAAATCATTTCGCATCTGATCGGCAACATGTTTATACTGTTTCTCGAAAATTAAGTTCTTCGTTTCTTGCGGATCTCTGACGATATCGTAGAGTTCTTCCGGTGAACGTTCGAAAAGATGTTGTTTTGTACGCATACCCTGGGACACATTTGGCGTAGACTGAATGGCTGACCAGGAAGGGGATCGGTATAAATCAGTGGGTAAAATATAATCTGTATTACTGGATAGGTTTTGTATAAATTTATATTGTCTGCCACGTAAGACACGGTAGGGATTGTAGTTGACTATTTCATGGAAGCAATGAGAAAAAAAAGTTTGGTCCCAGCCATCTACTTTTGGATTATTTAGAATTGACAGGATTGAACGTTCTGGTAAGTCATGGGGTAAAGAGATATTGCACCAATCATGAATAGTGGGCCGAATATTAGTCCAATTTATAAGAGCTTGATGGTGAATCTTATTTTTATGCAAACCTGGAGCGTAAATGATGAACGGACAGTGGTGGCCACTGTCGAAAAATGATGCTTTTGCGCCTGGAAATGGCATGCCATGGTCTGTGGTGATTATTATCATTGTATCTTCAGATCGACCCATATCTTCGACAAGATCCAAAAGTTGTCCAACTCCATAATCGAAACGAGAAATTGCCTGATAATAAGAGGCTAATTCTTCACGAATTTCTGGTAGATCCGGGAGAAATCCAGGGACTTCGACCTCTTCTTCCGTATAGTCTATTCTTGGTACGTCAGGCAATAATGGAATGTTGCCAAAACCTTCTTCTGATCTATGAGGATCGGAAAATCCAACGTGTAGGTAAAACGGTTTATCTGAATTAGCGGATAAGAACATGCGAGCAGCGGAAGAAATCTCATTGGGATTTCGTGGGTTCAGTTTTGGTTCGAATTCGAACGGATATACCGAAAAAGGTTCAACATGTTTTTTACCAATACACGCTGTGGCAAAACCGGCTGACCGCAGGTCCATTGGTGTGGATGTCATTGACTCTGAAGTACGAAAACCGTGTATTCCGTGACAGTGGCCGTATTGGCCGTGGGTATGACTGTGCTGTCCGGTGAGAATACAGGCACGACTTACTGCACAAGAAGGGGATGTACAAAAAGCATGGTCGAATACTACACCTTTTTCCGCAAGGCAATCTATTCTTGGTGTTTTAATTTTATTATTCCCGTAACATCCCGCAATAGGTGACCAATCGTCTGCTATGATGAACAAGACGTTTTTTTGCTTTTTCATTTAAGCACTTTCTTGAAAAGTAATTATTCTTGAATATTAGAATAGGATGGGTGTTGTGACACGAGTCCATATTATACACAAAGTAGGCGGTTTATGAATCTAAATGCCGGATCTATAAAAAAAGAGATGATGGACGGCGAATTTGTCCGACAGGAAGATTTTTTCAGGGATTGGGTGAAAGCTGACAATACGTCCGAATATGTGGCCGAGCCGAATAGATACCATTTGTATGTTTCGCTGGCTTGTCCTTGGGCTCACAGGACTATAATCGCCCGGAAACTAAAGGGNCTGGANTCTGTTATTGGTATGACTGTAGTNGATCCGGTAAGGGACGAACAAGGTTGGAGNTTTTTTAANGACATAGATGAAATTTCGGGTTTCAAATTTTTGAGCGAAATGTATCANAANACCTNCCCGAACTATGATGCTCGTGTTACGGTACCTGTCCTTTGGGATTGTAATCGGAAAAGGATAGTCAACAATTCTGAGCTTGATATTGTGAGAATGTTAAACTCGTCTTTTAATGAGTGGGCAAATAATTCTGTAGATTTATACCCCGAAAACCAACGGACTGAAATGAACCGTTTGGAAGATTTTATTTATGAAAATATCAACAACGGAGTTTACAAAGCAGGTTTTGCAAAGACTCAAGCGACCTANGAGTCAGCGGTTAATCATTTGTTCAATGCNTTAGATGTNNTGGAGGAACNTCTCGCAGAGCGACGCTATCTGTGTGGAAAATCGTTGACTGCCGTAGATTGGAATTTGTTTGTCACACTAATTCGNTTCGACTGCGTTTATTACAGCCACTTTAAATGTAATAAAAAATCCGTTATGAATTATAGCAACATATGGGGTTATTTGAGGGAGCTATATCGGTATCCCGGAATATCCGAAACCGTAGATTTTTTGCAAATAAAGCAGCATTATTACGTCACCCAAACAGACATTAATCCCTCTGGCATAGTTCCNGTCGGTCCACTGGATATAGATTTTGGNTCGTCACATGATCGTGATTTGATATAGATTCCGAAATGAAGTTTAAATGGAAAAAAGTAATTGTCATTTATTTTGCTTGTATTTTTTTCAAAATAAGGCGTTTTTAGAGACATACGTCTAATAACCATTGCCCTACGGGGAAAACAGGAACGTACTATGTCTGCACAGCAATCATCAGCTCGGGTGACAGTTTCATTCGGCCAAGCCCTAAAAATGTTGTGGCCATACGCTCAATCAAAGATAGTGGAACAGATTAAAACCGTTTGGCTAATTGTAGCTTATTTGGTTGTGTTCCAATTAATTGTACTGGCTATTCCTATTGCNGACGCCTTGGTGGTCGCGATAGGTGTAGGGGTTGTTATTCTGGGTTTAGCCTTCTTNATGGAAGGNCTATTTCTTGGCTTAATGCCCTTAGGAGAAATTTGTGGTATTCGGTTGCCCCAAAAAGCGGGGCTACCCGTAATCCTGATCTTTGCTTTTATCTTAGGTATGGGAGCCACGTTTGCTGAGCCGGCTATTGCTGTTTTGAAAGCGGCTGGGTCTTCGGTCACAGCTTGGGATGCGCCACTTTTATTCTTAATGCTTAACAAAGGATCCGACACGTTGGTTTACGCTGTTGGTATCGGTGTTGGTATTGCAGTGGGTTTTGGTATGTTACGTTTTCTATACGGTTGGTCCTTAAAGCCTTTCTGTTATGTTCTTTATGCAATCATCGGTTCCGTTTCTATTTGGGCATATTTTGATCCGAATGTTATTCATCTGACAGGCTTGGCATGGGACTGTGGGGCCGTGACAACTGGACCGGTTACGGTTCCGTTAGTATTGGCATTAGGGATTGGAATTTCCCGTGTTGCNGCTGGAGGAGGAGGTGGTGCTGCCGGGGGGTTTGGGGTTGTGACGTTAGCATCAGCGTTTCCTATCCTCGCTGTGTTAGGTTTAGGGCTCACATTGTTGGGCTCAGTTCCGCAACCAGGGTCTGATGTTGATTTTGCAAGTGTAAAAAACCGTTCAACTGTGTTGCCACTGTTTGAAAACCAAGAGGCTTTTGAGGGTTATGTACTCCGCGAGGGTAGCTCGGAGGCGCGTGTTGCTCTTTTTGGTGGAAATATGGATTCTCTCAATTCGTACATAGTAGGTATAGCAAAAGATGCTGATGCCCAAAAAGAAATTTTTGGTAAAACAAGTGAATTCGATAATTGGTTATTAAGTAACGGCACGAATCAGCAACGGGTTATGGTCTATGGGTCCGAGGAGGAGGTGCGTCGTAAAGCTGAAGAATTGTATACGCGACCCGCCGAGGGAATCAATGTCGGCGAACTTCTGGCCAATCACGGTAAAGCGGCAATCCGGGCCATTATTCCTTTGAGTATCTTTTTAATTGTAGTATTGCTTTTTGTTTTGCGGGAACGTATGCGGCGTGCAGATGAGGTGATTTTAGGTCTTATTTTTGCAGTTATGGGTATGGGTCTTTTTGGTATTGGAATAGAGTTGGGTCTACAACGCCTTGGTAGCGAAATCGGTAGTAATTTACCATCCACGTTTAAGCCTGTCGAGATGACAAAGCAGCATGAAGTCATTCGGAATTTTGATCCTGATATTGTCACGAAAGCGATTAGTAACGACGGCGCGATCCAGGAAGTATTTTCCCGAAAGACTGAAAGTGGCTATACATTGCTCCCTTACGTTCCAGAAAATTTTGATACGAAGACTCAGCAGTATTCATTTACACCGGTCCGGGGTCCTCTTTTTGATGGGCTCCTTGGAATTGTCGTCGTTATTCTTTTTGCCTTCATGATGGGTTACAGCGCTACGCTGGCGGAGCCGGCCCTTAATGCTCTTGGAACCACTGTTGAACAGATCACAGTTGGAACCTTTAAAAAACAGCTTCTCATGCAAGCTGTAGCAATAGGAGTTGGAGTGGGTATCGCCTTGGGCGTTACGAAAATAATTTATAACGTGCCATTGATTTGGATGTTGGTTCCACCGTATGCAATTCTTATGGTTCTTACGTTTCTTTCGAATGAAGACTTTGTAAATATTGGATGGGATAGCGCTGGTGTTACCACGGGACCTGTTACTGTCCCCTTGGTCCTAGCTATGGGGTTGGGAATAGGAGGTCAGGTTGGGAGTATAGAAGGATTTGGTATCCTCTCAATGGCGTCGGTATGTCCTATTCTTTCGGTCCTTGTTGTTGGACTGTTTGTGACAAAAAGGCGCCAATCAAAAATTGATGAAACTGCGGCTTAGGAGAGACATATGGAAAAGGTAAATGCGGCATTAATAACCTGTTCGGTATACAACTCAGTTGCTGAAACTGCCAAGGCAACGATGCGTGAATTAGGTGTGAAAGATTATCATCATCAGCCTAGCCGGGCTACAAAACTGCATAGGAAAGATGGTATCTGGGGAATCGGCTCGGGAGTCGCATTAGAAGAAGAGCCAGCTACACGGTTTATGTTCTATGTACCCAGAGAGTCGGCCGATGGAATTTTACAAGCACTCATTTCTTCATGTAGCCTTCAAGTTCCAGGTAGAGGGAGTGCGGTGTGTGAAGACGTGGAAATTGCTGCAGAATCGAGTTGGAATCAGCAACCGCTGAAGCCCTATGAAGGTGCTACCAATATCCCTATGAGGTCAGACTTGTCGACCATAGTTTGTACAGTTCAGCAGGGGCAAGGCAATCATATTGCACGATCTGCATTAGATCTGGGTGTTCCTATGCCACAGGTTACAGCAGGGGAGGGAACAGGTTTAAGAGATAAGTTAAGTGTGATCCGCGTGACTGTTCCGGCCGAAAAAGAAGTGATAAGTGTAATGGTTTCTGCGCAGGAGTCGGATGAGATTTTTCCTGCCTTAGTTGCAGCAGGACGTATCAATGAGCTAGGGGCTGGATTTATTTATGAATCACCAGGAGCTCGTGGTGTCATAAATGATATGGTGGTTCGAGGCCAGCATCATTCTGCCAGTATGGAGCAATTAATAGCTGCGGTAGATGAAATGAAAGGGTCTGCGGATTGGCGCCGCCGTCCAATAAGTGCAGAAAGTCAGGGTTTTCGTTATCTGAACGACCTTGTTGGTATGGTGCTTATTTGCAATGAAGGAACGGCAAGTGATTTGGTCATAGCTGCAATGGAGGGTGGTGCAGGGGGAGCTACCATTGGCAAGCAGGGATACTCTCAAATGGAGGCACAAAAGACTGATATTTCACCTGCGCGAGAATCGGCCGAACTGATTGTAGGCAAAAATCAGGTTGATGGTATTTACGACGCGTTACTCTCCGCAGGGCTCTATGGAGCTGAAGCAGCCGGCTTTATCGCTCTAAAGAATGTTAGTGTGGCTTGTACGCACTTAAGTGCATCTCGTTAGGTTGTCCACGGACCTCGGATTGCTATGGTCAGACCAGGGCGTTGAATATTAACAAAAAGAGTCTTTCCGTCGGGAGAAAAAACGGCACCCGCAAACTCTGAATTGTTTAGACTATTTCTCGCGAACTTGTAGATTTCTCCAGAAGTGCTGACTCCTACGAGAAATTGCTCGTCACTTCCGTCTTCGCACAGAATCACATCGCCCCACGGAGCTATTGTAAGATTGTCTGCGTGGTCAATTACACTTTCGTCATTCGGCTCAATGAACAATTCCAATTTTCCGGGTGCAGTGTCTTCGTCTGCAGTTCCTTCTAATTTGCTAGGAAAGTATCTCCATACTTGGCCTTTTTTATTACGACCTCCGTTAGTGCATGCGAAATATATTGAATCATTTCCGTACCACATTCCTTCGCCCCGAGCAAACAAAGCCGCACCTTGGTCATGTCCCCTTTTGCGTAAATCATCTTCTGGTGATTGAACGTTAAGCATATCAATCCAATGGGTTGTCATTGTTTGACCTACTGCGACATGTTTCTCTTGCCAATTTCGCGTGTCCAATCCGGAGGTTTCCTTAATTGCAAGAGCTTGTAAGCGACCTCCGGCAGATAGGTTTTCTATTTCATCTGGAATGAATCGATATATAAGGCTATCGCCCCGATCCTCGGTTTGATAGACAATACCTGAAGCGGGATTAACGGCAATTGCTTCATGATTAAAACGGCCCATTGCAGTAAGTGGTTGGGGCTTAGCTCTACTTATTTTTTCAGTAAAGGGTACTTCGAAATTGTATCCATGATCCTTTTGATGGTTGTCATCCTTTTTTTGTACACTTTCTTCGCAAGTGATCCATGTTCCCCACGGCGTCGTGCCACCGGCGCAGTTTCGAACGGTTCCAATAAGACTGAGGAACTGTTTTTCAACTCGTCCATTTGATGAAAGAACAATTGTCGTCGTTCCACCTAAAGGGGGGTTGTTGTTTTGTCCTATATCATAAAAATCTGTATCCTGAACAAGTCCTATTAGCTCATTATTTTCACCGAAAGCTCCGGCTTCTTTACTGTCCACGTTCAGTTCGTGGTTTCGCACTAGCAGGGTCGAATTGTTTCGACCGGGAAATGTAGCCATGGCATCGGGGGCTCCAGGGAGTAATAGTCCATCGTCCATTTTATCTCCCGTTCGAGAAATTACTTTGTAGGTGAATCCTCGGGGTAAGTCTAAGATTCCTTCTGGATCCGCCATAAGCTCACCATAACCATACACATTTCTGTTTTTAAAGCCGGTATTACAACCTGAATGGAAAGAAAGTCCGGCAAATCCAGTCGTTACAGCAATGGCCGTATTTTTTAAAAAATGTCTTCTCGAAATCAAGGTTTTCCCTCTCAATAGTTTTTGGTGCACCTGTATCGGAATTGACTATGTTTTTTAGAAAGATAAGTTCTGTGGTTGCTAAAAAAAATAAATTTTAGAGCCTAAAAGCAACAATTGATTATCCATCTACNCCATAATTGGCGAGAAGATTTCGATGTTTTAGCAACCGGCCTTCTGTNTTAGACCGCTNTTTACGAAAGAAATATCATACTCGGAACATATAAAAGAATTCAAGTCGACTATTTGATATATTTTTTTAGCAACTGATTTATTGCCAGTAATATCTAAGTATTTATTCAAAAACGTATNAAAAAAATGGCGTTTTTGAGAAATTATTATTACATCTACGTTAATTAATAGTTGCAGAGTAGTAGCAGAAATAGCTTTCCACGGTTTGTTAAGATCAAAGGAGAAATATGGCATCCTCAGAAATATACCGAGCATCTAATTTTGCTGACGCCTCACCGAAATTAGCCTCAAAGGGTGCGACACCCGAGCGAATTGATTTTCTCAATCAGCATGGATACCTAATTATCAATGACTTTGTCGACAGTCCATGGATTTCGGTTTTACGTGATGCAGGAAGACGAGTAAGTCAAGCGTGTGCGCTTACTAAGCCCTACGACAAAATCGATTCGTCCAAGGGGTATGTTCACCGTACAAAAGATGATGAACCTTGGGCTATTCGTGGACTGATACATCCCGCCTTTAATGAACCATGTTTTGCTGAGTTTCATGGATCAGACGAATTTATTGGTTTTGTAGATGAATGGTGTGGAGGTGTAACAACCGATGAATTGACCTTGAGCGGTATGTTGTTGTGGACGAACCCGCGTAAAAACGATCATCAACTGGGTTGGCACCGAGATGTAACATGGTGGGGTAGTGGTAAACCATACGTGGCTCAGCGCCAAACGCCTGATGAGAATATAGATGATTATTCGGAGGAAAAAGAACGTGAACGTTGGGAGGAAATTAGAAAAGAAAATAAAAAGTCAGTTCATGCGAGAAACGGTGTTAGTATGTTCTTGGCTTTAGTGGATGANGAAAGTCACGAACTTATTCCAGGTAGTCACNATCGTTGGAGAACGTCATTTGAGCACGACGTCTTATTACCAAAGTCTATGAAGGAAAAGGGAGTGCCTTACACACCAAGCTGGAACGGGAAAGATCCGTTGCCAGGTCAAGTCGCGGTGAGATTAAGGGCGGGAGAGGCTCTGATTAGAATAGGTTCTAATATTCACACAGGCCATACTGTTCCTACAAGAGAGCGGAATACTTTAGCTGTAGGTTGGTCTCGCTGGCAAGGTAAAAAGACCGAATCTGATCAAAACCTNTCTGGAATACGCGATAAGAGTAAANAACAACAAAGAATTGTGGCTGATGCGCGNCATGCATGGCAGTTGGATCCCGCCGTTCGTGAGTCATTACCCCATTCTTGGATGCAAACAGCATGGGATCGCTGGGCAGAAACTCAAAAGTTGGGCGANACCCTCGAAGATCGGTATGCACCCTTCGATGTTGGACGAATAAAGTCAGGTGAGGCGTTGGGCTGGAATTCTCCATTAGAAAAACAAGCTGCTTTGTTGGGAGAATCCTGGAAGCCTTATCAAACGTTATCTGACTAAAAGCGTTCCTTCTTTACTGCCTCAATCATTGCAATTATATATCCGAATTGAAATGCCCAAGCTTGTTTAACTCTACCAGATACTCCTTGGGGCGCTTGATCATCTGGGTGTTCGGGGGCATGATCGGGCATCAGCATGTACGGATAGTCTACATCTCGCAGTGTTCTCGCAATTTTGTGCATATCAAGATCGCCTTCATCCGGCCAGACCTCTTGAAAATTGTGTAGGCCTCCCCGTATATTTCGATAATGTATATTGAATATTTTTTTTTGTTCTCCAAAATATTCAATGATTTTGTATAACTCTTGTGCAGGATTTTCTAGACCTTCCGAAGCCACACCACAACAGAAATTGAAGCCATGGAAAGGGCTATCTACTAATTCTGAAAACCGCTTTAGGCCATCAAAAACTGGCCAATTCCAACGCTCTACACCCCGGAGTACCGGTGCTGGCGGATCGTCCAGATGACTTGCCATTTGCACTTTATAAGATTCTGCAACGGGTATGATCTGCTCTAAAAAATATCCGGCTCTATCAAAACATTCGTCTCTTGTTACAATACCTGCTTCACTTAGTGTATTGTTGTCATAACGTGATAGATCAAAGGTGCTATAATTACTACCTCCTCGCCCCGGAGTGGAAGGAGTCCTCTGATGACCTAAAACACAAAAATTATAGTTTATCCCGCGCAGGCCTGCAGTTCCCACATTTTCTATAACTTTACAGTATCGGTCTATATCCTCGTTTCGTTGCGGATCCCTAGCGAGCGTAATACTTTTTGCTGGATCATAATGAATCATTTCGAGACTTATTCCTTGAGCGGCAGCTTCCTCTTTGTGACGTATCAAAGTTTCGACGTTAATATCGTCAACAGTTGCATCCATATGAGTTACTCCATGTCGGCGGAGAAATTCGAGCTCGATCTTGGAAGTACCTATGCCTTGCACGCCAACATGCATTTTTACCTCATTCATAGTGGTCTCCATTTTATTATGATTCTTGGTGATTTTTTTTATGTATCGTTAATTTCGCTTAAATATTCCCATCGATTATATGCGGTATTTAATATGTCTTCTAATAGTGATAAACGTTCTTTTGCTTTGGAAATCGTTTCNCCGCCTTTTTTAAAAAAATCTGGACTAGACATTTCTTGTTGCAATTCTAATTGTTCTTTTTCAGCCAGTTCTATTTGATCGGGCAACGAATTTAATTCTCGTTGCTCGTTATAACTTAGCTTTCGAGGTGTGTTTTTTTTGGACTTTACTCTTGTTGTAGCTTTTTGATCAGTTGTTTTTTCTTCGATTAAGTGTTGTTCTTTTTTTAACCAGTCGCTGTAGCTGCCAATAAATTCATGAGTTTGTCCATTAGGATCAAAAACGAGTAAACTGGTTATCACATTATCTAAAAAAGAACGGTCGTGGCTGACTATAAGTAGAGTTCCGGTAAATTCTATAAGTTGCTCTTCGAGCAACTCTAAGGTCTCTATATCTAAGTCGTTTGTAGGTTCGTCTAAAACTAATACATTTGCTGGTCGAGCAAATAAGCGTGCAAGAAGTAAACGGCTTCTTTCTCCTCCTGAAAGGGCAGAAACAGGAGTTCGGGCTCTTTCGGGTGTAAAAAGAAAATCATTTAGATAACCGTAAATATGGCGTCTCTGATTATTGACTTCTATATATTCACCATGGGGGAGAAGATTTTCGATTACAGTTTTAGATGGTTCCAATTGTTGGCGTAATTGATCGAAATGGGCGACTTGTAGGTTAGTTCCATGTCTTAGGGTGCCATGTTGTGGCACGAGGTCACCAAGTAAAATTCGAAGAAGACTAGTTTTTCCAGATCCGTTTGTTCCGACTAGGCCGATTCTATCGCCACGATTAATTACCAGTGAGAAATCTTTCAAAATCACATTTTTAGGATCGTATTCAAAATGCAGGTTTTTTGATTCTAAGANTAAATCACCGGATCGCTGTGCCTCTTGTATCTGCAATCGAGAGCTACCGGTTAATTCTCTACGGTTTANTCGGTCTTTTCGCATTTTTTGTAACCTGCGCACACGGCCTTCATTTCTTGTTCTACGAGCTTTAATCCCTTTTCGTATCCACTGCTCTTCCTCTGAAAGTTTTGAGTCAAATAATGCATTTTGGGTGTTTTCATCGGCTATGCGTTTTTCGCGATATGATAGAAATCTTTCGTAATCGCCTTGATGTGAATAAAGGGCTCCTCGATCTAGTTCGAGGATTCGGGTTGCCAGTTTTCGTACGAAGGCTCTGTCATGGCTAACAAACATCAAAGTACCGTTCCAACGAAGCAGTATATTTTCGATATGAAGTATGGAATTAATATCGAGATGATTTGTTGGTTCATCCAACAGCAATAAATCGGGTTTGGTAGCTAGAACAGCAGCTAAAAGAGTACGTCTCTTTAGACCTCCGGATAACTTTGAAAAGATAGCGTTTGGATCTAATTGAAGGCTTGAGATCGCGCGATGAGATAGGTGCTCCGGACTCCCTTCAGGAAGAAAACCCGCGATTACCGTTTGGACNGTCCCTTTATGCGATTCGGATACTTCTTGATTTAATCGAGCAACTCTNAAATGCTTTCGTAAAACTATATTTCCCGAATCAGGTTGTATTTCCTCTGCTATCACTTTCAAGAGGGTTGATTTGCCTTCTCCGTTTCGTCCAACTAAGCAGACACGTTCCCCAGTATTGATCTGTGTCGTAATATTGTTGAGGACGGGCGCGCCACCAAAAGATATAGATATATTGTTCAGCTTTATTGCGTTCATATAAATGTAATTATCGTTATTTACGTTAATTCAGGGTTTGTGATGTAAAGGTGTTCAATTCGTTCGTTTTTTGAAGGGCCTAGAANTCTCCAAACAAGAGATANNTTAGACCCCACTGCAGTTAATGAGGCTGAATATTTATCGTTTATACAAATGTGGGGCGAGCTAGATTGTAGAATGTCGCCGTGCGGTATTAATTCTCCAAGGAAGACGGGAAACTCTGGTCCTTGACGCAAGTGCGNGACAGAAATAGAATTCTTCCCCAACATCCATTTGTAGATATTTTTGAATTTGAAATCGGACCCATTTATAGACTTCCAAGAGCCTTGTTCAGTAAAAATAAGCGTATGTTTGTCGAGCCTAGCTGTTGATACATTGCCAGTTCCAGTGCCATTCCATCCTGTTTTTNAAAGACTTTTTGATTTAGTTTGGACCGCATAAACGTGCGATAATTTATGGAAAAAATCTTGAATCAATTTAGTTTTCTTAAACATCAATAGTAATCTAAACAAAGGTGGTTAAGTGTGAAATGGGAAGAGCCAGAATGGTTTGTAGAGCTCGACTCTACTAATGTTGCGCTCGCAGCTATTTCTAAGAACCCTGAAATGGCAAAAGACGGTCGCGTCGTCGCAGCACGTTCACAAACAAGTGGGAAAGGTCGCTTGGGTCGATCTTGGTTTAGTCAGCCGGGACGCGACTTAACGTTTTCGTTTCTCTTGTGTGGGGACGTCTCATTTGAACATGCAGCGTCATTACCAATGGTAGTTTCATTAGCAGTGGCTGAACTAATAGAGAGTTATGGCATTAATGCCAANACTAAATGGCCAAATGANTTATATGTAACAGAACATAAAATATGTGGAATATTGACAGAAAGAATAACGAAGGAAAATGTTGTGGTTGGTGTAGGACTCAACGTTAATATGGATGNGGTCTCGACGAAGTCAATACCATCCCCCGCTACTTCTNTGTTTATTGAAACGGGAAAAACGTATGAGGTAGAGCATATTCTAAATGAGTTGTTGACTTGTTTAGGGCCTTGGATCGATAGGTGGAGAGTAGAAGCCTTTTCGAGTATTCGAAATCCTTGGTTACACCGATGTTTACATATGGGAAAACNNGTTTCAGTGGGAGAAGGCGTGGGAAAAAAGGAGGGAACAGCAATTGGTCTNGGCGANGCGGGTCAATTACTCATCCGTCAGGCTACGGGTGAACTTTTAGAGATTTGGGCAGGAGATTTAAACGTTAAGTGGCCAAAAATTTAATTAGCCAGCGCGAATCTATCATTTGAGACTATTTCATTTCACAGTTCTCAGGATTATTATTACGCGTTAAGCCGATGGTGGGCTCAAATGTGGTTTTTGGGGTTGCACAATTGTTCGCCTTTCGGTGGTCAGGCGGGCTAAAAGGGCACCAGAAGGTTTATAGCCATGTCTAAAGTTTCCCCAAGACGGTCCATATCTAAAAATTATCACTCGACGTTCACCTGGATTTATGCGTTTTGCTGATCCATGAGAAATTCCGTCGACGAAAATCAAGGCATCTCCAGCGCTCATGTTTACGACTTCCGCACCTTCTACTCCATCAACACTTGAACCTTCACTTTTCATTTTGAAACGTTCAAAATGTGGGTGCATGAAATTGGACTTGTGGCTACCAGGTATGACCATGGTCCCTCCATCACCTGGACCGATATCGGTTAAAGCCATCAAGACGTTCACTTGTCCGCACATGAAGCGACCTCCATGGTATCGGAACTGGTTTCGATGGATAGGAGGGTAGCCACCTGAATGTAGTCCTATAGCTTCTCCTGGTTGACGAATATGCGCGAAGCACTCGTCTATAAAAAGTGGCCCGTGATGATAATCGAATGTGCCTTCCCCGCCTACAAAGTGTTTGACACAGTCGATCCACGATGGGTGATCGATTAGGCATTCAAATGGTGCACCAGCTTCATAAATTTGCTGGAGATTCAAACCATCATTGGTTCCATAGGAATGGGCGTGAACATGACCAAACCATTCTCCAGGCTCTAATGGCATTATGGTATCGATTCCCGTATTTAGTTGCTTTACCTCTTCGCAACTCAGGGCATTTTTTTTTAGGATGTAACCTTTTAGATCAAACAAATATGTTTCTAAATCATCTACAGCCATAACTGTCCCCTCAATGTAGAGGGCCTCCATAGGCATTCANAGCGGTATCGTGAAAAAGNGCATTTTTTTCGCTNGTTGACAGATTATCAGTCCATTTTAAGAAGAGTCCGTATAGAGTTGGAATATCGATATCGCGTGCACGATCTACAGGATAGTTGCTAGCAAACATACATCTTTCGTGTCCAAACAGTTCGATTATCTCGTTTACTCTATTGCGGACGAANAGTTCTTCGTCTGGATTATTGGTGTAATTATGCCGTGNAAACCAAAGCATGGATAATTTCATAAATACGTTCGGTAGTTCGGCTAAAGAACGCATTTTTTTGCGCCATAGTTCCTCATGCACTTGATCTTCGCCGTTTCGGAGGAAACCNAAGTGGTTAATTATTATTCGTAAATCGGGTTGTTCCCGGAGAGCTTTTATCGCGTCCTCGACTTGATGAGGATGACATGAAAGGTCAAATGATAAATTACGATTACGAAGTAAGCCGAGGCTGTTATGGAAATGAGTATCTGAAGTAAACCGATCGTGCTCGACTTGAGACCATGTAAGCGATGGATCCGTTGGATGGTAATTTAGGATCATCCGAATACCTCGTAACTTGTTACCAGCTTCCTCGAAATGTTTTTCAATGTCATGTTCGACATTCTTTAATGGGCGCGCTAAATGGACATAGGCGACNATTCCATAGGGGGCTTTTATATCTGACAGCTGACTACAAACCCAACGTGTTTCATCAACAGAATCGATGAAAGGGCCACCGGGCATTTGTCCGACCACGGTTTCAACATGTATGCCAGAAACTCTCTGAAGTTGAGTAGGTAACAGTTTCATGTCGNTAAAATAATCTTTGGCATCGTATCTTTTGACTTGGCCAATATTAGGGTTAGGGCGGAATAAATGGAAATGAGGATCACACAATTTAAGAGTTTCTTCTTTGAGTCTATTCATAAATATGGCTCTAACCAATTAAGAGAATNANTAAACGTGATTAATTGTTTGGGTNTATTATGGNTTTNAGGCCNATCTCAAAATTTTTATTTGATGCAAATGTCGTTATTCTTATCTGCGGTATATTCATAATTTAAGTTAAGTATATTATTCAATTCGACGTAATCAATTTTTTATTTCGTACTTGTTGTTTCAGGAAGTTCCTGTTATTATGTCGCATTCTAAAGGAGAATAGTTTATGATTCAGCATCCTTACCAAAACTTAAAAGATGGCCGTTGGTTAATGGGTAATTTGCATGCTCATACTACAGCTAGTGACGGCCGCAGACCGCATCAGGAAGTGCTAGACGACTATGCGGGTCGAGGTTATGGCTTTTTAATGGTTTCAGACCACGATATTCTGACCGACGATAAAGTCTATTCCAAATTAGAATCACATGGTATGGTACTTATTTCTGGTAATGAAATCACCGCCCATGGACCTCATATGTTGCACGTTGGGGCAGAAAGTCGTGTAGAACCATTTTCAGGTAGGCAAGAAGTTATCGATGAAGTTCAAAAAACAGGCGGATTTGTGATTTTTAATCATCCAAACTGGGTCAGTAATTTTAATCATTGTCCTCAAGAGCTTTTGGAACAGAGTAGTGGATATATTGGGTTGGAAATTTATAACGGCGTTATAAGTCGCTTAGATGGAAGCCCTTATGCAACAAATCGGTGGGATATGTTGCTGAGCAAAGGGCGTAGGCTGTGGGGTTTTGCTAACGATGATAGTCACGAAGCTGAAGGAGACGTTGGCCTAGGTTGGAACATGGTGTATGTTCAGAACGAGACGCCAAAGGGAATAGTCGATGCCTTACTTAACGGATGTTTTTATGCCTCAAGTGGTGTAGAAATATCAGATATAACTGTTGACGACAACCGTATAATTGTTCAGACAGAGAATGCGTCTCGTATTGTGGCTATTCGAGATACAGGCCGAAGAGTTGCTACGGCAGATACCCATACCATAGAAATTGAAGCTCCTGTCGATGCTCGCTATGTGCGATTTGAATGTTGGGGGGCTGGTGAGGCATTTGCTTGGACACAGCCTTTTTTTATTTCTGAATAAGTGAATCGGAAAATCTTGGATAACGACATGATTATTCTCTCTGAATAAAATAGAAAAATAAGGAGTTTTCTTTGCGTAGCTTAATAGCAGTACATCCTAATTTTGATGCAGTCTGGCCATTTGCGGCAGATCATTTTCATGAACTTTGGAGGAAACAGGGGACCGTTGATTTTTTGAGAGTAGATCACGGTGAAAATCGTATGTTGTCTGAATTAATAGAAGACTATGCCACAGTGCGTAGAGTCGCAGTATTGGGTGTGACTGTAACGCCTGCTTGTATAGAAGCCTTCATTGATTTGGAAGAGGCTACCTTTCAGGGTTCGTATGGTTCGAACATAGACTCTGAATTTGATTCAGCATTGGCTGAGAGAGGTATAAAGGTTTACAACCATCCCTCAGAGGGATTTTGGGGAGCTTCGGTATCCGAATTTGGTTTGGCTCTTACTCTTTGCGGATTACGACGTATTCCACAGTTGCACCATGAAATTTTAACAGGCTTAAAGCCTTGGGATTATGATCCTCCAGAAGGTAAAGGAAAGCCGGGAGTGAGAGGTCATCAATTTGGTGACGATAGTACTTTTACTTCCGGAACCTTGGAAGGCAAGAGGGTTAGAATTGTTGGGGCAGGGAATATTGCTAGCCGTTATGCGAGTTTTGCTACTGCCTTAGGTGCTGACGTTGCAGCTTGGGATCCATTTGCGAGCGAGCCGTGTTTTCATAGG
>NZPK01000065.1 GCA_002693325.1 Gemmatimonadota bacterium
CGCTTTAGAAACTACTTCAGAGTCTGTTTGTTATCTCGAGTATCAGTATCCAAAGAAGTTGTGTTTGGTGTTAGGAAATGAAAGTAACGGAATTTACTCATCTACGTTGTCCTATTGTGACGCGTCGGTTTATATACCGATGTACGGCAAGGGGCCATCAATGAATGTACATGTGGCCGCGGCTTTGGTTGCTTATCGGGCACTTTTAGGAAAGGGTTAAAAACTTATGTCAGAAAATGTTGTCTTGATAACTGGCGCTGCTGGTAGGATAGGAAGTAATTTGCGTGAATTTTGGGGTGACCGTTATCGATTGCGCCTCGCTGATATTAATCCTATTAAGGAGAAAAGAGACCATGAGGATGTGGTCGAAATAGATATTACGGATTACCAGTCTTTTTTGAATGCCTGTGAGGGAGTAGAAACGGTTATACACTTGGCTGCCGATCCAAGTATGCAAGCAGAATTTTACAAAACGTTATTAAACTTGAATGTCATTGGATGTTACAATGCTTTTGAGGCTGCAAGAGTTGCTGGTTGTAAAAGAATAATATTTGCGAGCAGTATAAATGCCGTTTTAGGGCATGAGGACAAGACTCCGGTTAAATGGGACGCGCCTGTTTATCCTATTAATGTTTACGGTGCAACAAAATGTTGGGGAGAGGCACTCGGTCGATCTTATGCTCACCAGTTTGACTTATCTTGTATTTGTGTAAGAATAGGCGCGGCAGCATTTGAACAAAGCGGTGAGTGGGATGCGGAATCAGTGAATATGGGTTTTAGTGCTCGAGATCAAGCTCATTTGTTTGGTTGTTGCGTTGATGCGCCGAAAAATATTAGTTTTAAAATTGTTAACGGCGTCTCGAAACATAGAAATTCCTGGATGGATTTGACGTGTGCAAACGAGTTGGGTTATCAGCCTCAAGATGGAACAGCTTATCCGTCGATATGATTAGCATTAACGCAAGATCTCAGTGTAAAAACGGATCCAATTACCATGAAAAATTGATTCGATGTCCTCTTGCTTATAACCCTTTTTCTTTAGAGAATCCTGTAGTTTTTGCAAGTCTGAGATGGTGTTTAAATCAAAGGGCGTTTGCTCAGTGCCGTAACCTCCGTCTAAATCTGATCCGATAGCCGCGTGACGAGTAGTTCCAGCTAATTGACAGACATGATCAATATGTTCTGACACATCGGAAAGTGATACCATTTCGGGTTGCGATTTTCCCCTAACCCAATTTGGGTGTAACATCCAGGCGTCGAGTGCTGAACCAATAACGCCGTCCCTCTTGATGATGGCTTTGATTTGGTCGTCAGCCAATTGTCTTTGATTAGGTACTAATTTTCGACAATTGTTATGACTTGCAAGAACGCGGCCTTCAAAATTATGTAATGCCTCCCAAAAAGCTTTGTCCGCCAAATGAGTGAGGTCCAATGCTATATTAGCTTTTTCCATTTCTTTTAACAGTCTCAAGCCTTTTTTTGTCACTCCTCCGTCGGTGCCGGTACCGTGTGAATAAATACTTACGCCGTAATGAGAAAGACTAATCTGTCGTAAACCTAAGCTGTACCACTCGTGGACCTGCTCTGGCCATACGATGGGGTCGGCTCCCTCCATGCTAATTATTAAACCGAGTCGTTTTTCTCCATTTTGGGTTTCCCATTGGGATTTATGTTCAATGATTTGATTTGAACGCGTAATAATGAGTGCTTTTCCTTGCTTTTCTAATAACTCATAATAAGCTAACTGTCCGCGAGCTTTGGCATACGATATTTCTTGACTGGCGGTTCCAGTTGAAAGTTTCGGTCGGGCGGTCCGAGAAATTACAGTTACAACGGACAAAAAGATTTCGCCCGATCGCATCTCTGGGAATGTTGTAGTACTCCTTCCTCTTCCAGGATCTGGCATGCCTACTTCCATTGCTCTTAATTCTGCTAGTTCAAGTTCTAGGTTTCGGTCCCATTCTAACGCATTCATAGCAAGGTCAAGGTGGGCATCAAATAAAAGCATAGAAAATTATTCCTTAGTAAAGTTGCTCTCGTTTTAAATTTAACTTAATCGCTATTTAGCAAGGCAAGTGCTTTGTAACGTTTCAATAGGTCATTATATATTTCAGATGTACTCGGTCTGGGTTTAATAGTCGAGCCTGCTACAGGCTGTGTATAGGGCCCTACGGCTGTCTTCCAATCGCAATTGACATTTGCTTGTAATGCACGTAACGCGGCTCCAAGGGCAGCTGAGTTTGTAGTTTCAAAACGGTGCACGGAGCAGTTATGTATGTCAGCATACACACGCAGTATTTCTTCGTTGGTCGATGCGCCTCCAGTGACATAAAGCGAACGGATGTTAAGATTCATCCATTCTGAATGAATTTTTGAAGCCATAGCCTGCGCCTCAACTACTGCACGAATATTCGCTTTTGCATTCGACTCGGTTAATGAGTCTCGTACGATACGCGGAGTTGAAATTTTAGGAGTAATTTCCTCCGAAAAGTAAGGGAGAATTATAGCTCCGTTATTGCCCGGTGGAGTATCTTTCAAGGCTTGGGTGAATTCTTGCCAGTCAAAATGGTAATTGTTGCGGATGGCTTCCCGCGCTAAACTTCCATTAAGGAAGCAAATTAGTGCCATATAATTTGTGCCGTCGGGTGAAGCAAAGAGGCAGCCTTCACCGTTGGGAGAAATATGCGGTCTATCTATACATGCAAAAAGCGTGTCAGATGTACCTAAACTGAGTGCTATTCTTCCAGGTTCCACGAGTCCNAATCCTATTAAACTACTNGGGTTGTCACCTGAGAAAGGTAAAATAGTGCAGTTAGAGTCAAATCCATATCTTGCACAGAAATAATTATTGATCACCCCAACAGGCTTTTGGGGGTTTGATACGGGCTGTAATTTGTTAAGTAGATCAGGTGCCGTTGCAGCTAAAGCTTTTTGGTCCCACTGTCTTTTTTGTATGTTCATCAAATTTGTTCCGCTTGCGTCTCCCGGATCAACCCCAACAATATCTCCTGCCAAAATACTTGCGATAAATGAACTTACCAAACAGATGTCGGAAGTATTATGATAACTTTCGGGCTCAGTCTGGTAAAATTTGCGTATCTGTGGACCGCTGAAACGTTCGAAGGCGCTGTTACCTGTTAAGGTGGCAAGACAGGCGGGTCCTCCAACTCTGGCTTCAATTTCTGCGCACTGTGTTTTGGTCGAAGTGTCCATCCATATTGGCGATGTTGGACGTGAAAAAATCGTCGATAATTGAGTTTTTAATTCAGTTTCTGGATCTAACGCTTTTAAACTTTTTCTGACATTCTTGTTCAAGTAGACTGTGCCATGCTGTTGTCCGCTACCCGAAATCGATTTTATATCACCAAGATTTATTCCATCAAGACGCATTAATGTAAACAATGAATCAAGCGCTTCTACCCACATTAGGGGAGGACTATGTACAATACCATTTTCTAATGTGAGGACTCCGTTCAAAATGCCGTATTCATCTGAAAAATATTTATCAAAATTTATTGATTGCTCGTATTCGATCTTTTGCTTTTCATCGTCTATCAGGCAACATGTTAACGACTGAGTACTCGAATCCAAACCCAGATACTTGCCCATAAAAACCCCCTTACATAATTTCTAAATGTGATGGTAACAGTAACTTAACAAAAGACTTTTAAATGAGGCAAAGTATGCAATCTCCGGTAAAACCGACTTTTCAGTTTATTAATTCGATCATGGAGTATGATCCAGAGGTAGCATCAATAATTAAAGCTGAGAACCAGAGGCAACACGCTAAAATAAGGCTCGTGCCTTCTGAGAACTATGCCAGTAGAGCAGTGTTGGAGGCTACAGGTAGTATAATGACGAACAAATATTCCGAGGGATACGCTAGGGATCGGTATTATGAGGGACAACAGCAAATTGACAAACTAGAGATGTTGTGTGTGGAGCGAGCCAAAACTGTATTCGGCGCAGATCATGTAAATGTGCAGCCTTACTCAGGTTCTCCGGCTAATCAGGCTGTTTATTTGGCTCTGGCTGAGCCAGGGGAAACTATTATGGGGCTTAGTTTGGCAGATGGTGGGCATCTTACGCACGGAGATAAGGTTAGTATCTCAGGGAAGCACTACAATTCTATACAGTACGGTGTTCGTGAGAGTGATGGATCTATTGATTATGACCAAGTGGAATCATTGGCAAAAAAATTTAAACCGAAGATCATATTTTGTGGAACCACTGCTTATCCACGATTTGTTGATTTTGAAAAGTTTGCCGCAATTGGTAAAGAGGTTGGGGCTGTAGTAGTTGCAGACATTGCTCATATATCGGGATTAGTTGCTGCCGGGGTTCATCCCTCTCCTATTCCTCATGTTGATGTTGTTACTACTACGACGCATAAGTCTCTCCGTGGACCTCGGGGGGGTATGATCATGTGCAAACATCAGTTTGCCGATGTATTAGATAAAGCAGTTTTTCCTGGTCTTCAGGGAGGACCACACAATCATACGACGGCTGGCCTTGCTGTAGCTCTTAAAGAGGCACAAACCGAAGAGTTCAAGAAGTATGCTCGGCAAATAGTAACAAATGCCGATGTACTGGCAAAGTCGTTAATTAAAAGGGGATTCAGTTTGAGTTCAGGCGGGACTGATAATCATTTGATACTTATAGATTTAACCAATAAGGGAGTCACTGGTCGGCAAATGGCAAAGGCACTAGATGCTTCTGGGATTGTTTGCAATTTTAATCGTATCCCTTTTGATAAGCGTCCAGCAATGAATCCAAGTGGTATTCGTATTGGCACTCCGGCTATAACATCGCGTGGATTTGGCATTAATGAAATGGAACGGCTTGCTAATTGGATGGAAACCGTAGCTCAATTACGTTCGGATGAGAGCCTAAACCTCTCAGATCGAAAGATGGCTTACAAAAATGTGGCAAAGGAAGTAAAAGATCTTTGTGACCAGTTCCCTGCTCCAGGTCTTTGTTATGACTCTGATTGTTAATTAATAAATTGTTGGTCGAAAACGTTAAAAAATGCGGATCCAGAGAATAAAATTACGGTTGGTTAATGTGCCAGAACGAACTAATTGGTGGTCTGACGAGGTGTTTGGTCAGCCTGCACATCAGCGCAAAGATCGTTTTATTGTAGAAGTTTATACTGACACAGGACTGAAAGGGTTGGCCGAATTTAATTACGGACTTTCAAATGCTTTAATATTAGCGGAGCTATCAAATTGGCTTGGAGAAAACATTTTAGATTATAACTTGCGAATCCCACGTGAGAGATTGACGAGACCTTTTGAACAGATAGTTCTCGACTTAAGAGGGCAGATGTTGGGTGTGCCTATATGGCAGTTGTTAGGTGGTAGGTTCCGGCAGTGGATACCGTGTACGCAGTGTACTGGATATAAAACAATAGAAAATACAAAAAAAGACGCNGAATGGGGCTGGGATATTGGGTTTAGGTCTTATAAGATGAAATGNATAACTGAGGCNGAGCACACCACCGAAGCAAGGATAGATTATGTTGTTTCTCGCGTGGAAGCTATTCACAAATCCCTGCCTGATATGGTTGTTAGACCAGATATACGTTGGCGTTTAGGCGAGGTATGGGCAGTACAGGAATTAGCGAAACGCTTGGACGGCCATAAGTTNGACTGTTTAGAAAGTCCNATATCTAAAGAGGCTTATGGAGGCTCATTTAGTGAATGGGCACGATTACGACAATGCATTTCTATTCCTATTGCAGATCACGTAAACGGTGCTTCTGACCTGATTCGGCGCTATACTGCTCAATCGCTCGATTATGCCATTGTAGGTGGCACAACTGTTGTTGAAACGTTAGATAGATCGCGTCTAGCTCATGATTTGGGTCTTGGAGGATGGTCGCAGACNGTCGCTTATGGNCCGGGAGCGGCGATGGGTTTACATTTAGCAGCCTGCATGCCGAATNTGACGCAACCGTANGATATGGTAGGNCCTATTGCTTGGCAGAATGACCTAACCGTAGAGACGTTTGAATTTGAAAACGGCTCATTTAAAGTTCCAGACAGACCGGGATTAGGTTTTACATTGAATCAAGATGCCGTGTCAGCTTATACGATTGAAGAAAAGGTTTTAAAGCTATGAGCTCAGTATATGATTATCTCGGGGTGCCTACTATAATAAACGCTGTTGGTCCGTCTACTCGGTTAAGTGGTGGGATAATGCGGCTTGAGGTGGCCGATGCGATGTNACAAGCATCGCAGTATTGTGTAGACATCGCTATTNTACAGTCGAGAGCTAGTGAGATTATTTCGGAATTTACTGGGAGTGAAGCGGGTTATGTTACAAGTGGGGCTGCCGCGGGATTGCTCATCGGAACGGCTGCATGTGTTACGGGGATGGATCCCTCAAAAATGAACAGATTACCAGATACTCGTGGTATGAAGAATGAGGTGGTGATAGCTCGTAGTCACCGAAATTTTTATGACCATGCCGTGAGATCAGTAGGTATAGATTTAATCGAAGTCGGTATTGCAGATCGGTTTAGTGGAGCGGGTGTACGAGATGCTGAATGTTGGGAGTACGGCGCAGCGATTACGGAGCGCACTGCAGCAGTGGTATATGTAGCGTATCCCCATACTCAACCAAAATTAATCGATGTCTGTAACGTCGCTCATAATCATGGTATTCCTGTGCTGGTTGACGCAGCCGGGCAATTACCTCCCGAAAGTAATTTAAAACGGTTCATTTCTGAGGGAGCGGANCTCGTTGCATTTAGTGGAGGTAAAGCGATAGGTGGTCCACAGAGCTCGGGTTTTTTGTNCGNTCGCCAAGATTTAATTGCTGCTGCTGCTTTACAACATCTTGACTTGGATATTTTACCAGAATTATGGGATCCTCCCGTAGGACTNATAGATANAGAGCAACTTCCTGGCGCACCCCAACACGGTATTGGTCGCCCTTGCAAAGTTGGAAAGGAAGAGATTGTAGGGTTACTAACAGCTCTTCGTCTCTTTTTANAGGAGGACGTAAATAAGCGTGAACAATCTTGGTTGCAATTAATGCAAGAATTGTTAGATGCATGTGGGGAATTATCATATGCAGAGATTGATTTGTTACTTGATCAAAAACATTCATCTATTCCAGTTGTTCGGCTAAAATTGGACGAAGAAAAAGCGGCAATGACGGCGATAGAATTGGTTAGATCTCTTCAGGATGGACGCCCGTCAATTGCGGCNAATCCAAGTTTTGTCGGGGAAGGTGTTGTGATTTTTGGTCCAACTTGCCTTAGAAAAGGAGAGCCAACTATAATTGGTAATCGGTTAAAAGAATTACTTAATATCTAACCGCATATCGACATTGANATAANAATTTAACTTTGTTTATTAAGATNAAGATGTTCCTGATTTCCCCACCATGCTGCCCCGAGTAAGGCTGCCATATCGTTTAAAACGATATGTATTGGGATTGATTCTAAGGCTTGTCTCATTCGACCTTTATCTAAAAAACTGTGCATGAAAATTCCGGTTTTTAGAATTGGCAAAAGTTTNGGAGCTATGCCTCCACCTACGAACAAACCACCTGTGGACATTAGTTTAAGAGCCANATTNCCAGCTTCACACCCATATAGGTCTACAAAAAGATTAAGGGCTTCGCTTGCTAACTCACACTTNTTGTTGATTCCTGCATTAGCAATTGTGTTTGAATGATCATTTTCTTTCGTTAAGGCTTCATTCATCCATGGAGACTCACGATTAGGCTCACGGGATTTTAGGAATTCGTAAATAGAGGTAAGCCCAGGTCCTGAGATCACGCGTTCCCAGCTAACATGCCCAAATTTATTTTTGAGGTATGCACCTAGTTCGTAGTGTATTTCAGACGAGGGCGAAAAAGTCGAATGGCCCCCCTCGGAGGCTATGGCTGTGAAATGGTCTTTGGACCAAGCTAACCCTCCCTCACCCAAGCCAGTTCCTGCGGCTATCACAGCGATGTTACCTTCTTTGTCTACAGTACCTTCATTTAGCGTGTAAATGTCATTTTTTGTTAGTGCTTGGGTGCCGTAGGAAGTTGCTTCCAGATCGTTGAGTAGATTAATAAATGGAATTCCCAATTGGTTTTTTATTTGGTTTGGATCAATTAGCCATGGTAAATTGACAGGTTTTACTGGGAGTTGACGAACTGGACCGGGAACTCCTAAAATAATTCGTTCAGGCNGCAAATTATTCTCGGAGAGAAATGCNTTGAGTAGATGGACGATATCTGTATATNAACGTGTCTCGTATCTTGCCTGGCATATTAATTCTGGACCATCTTTTGCCGTTTTAAAGAGGCCAAGATATGATTTAGTACCGCCAACATCGCCGGCAAAAATTATATTATTGCCCATTTTCTCCATTCCTTTTCCATTAGATTGTCTGATTCAGTAGGTCCCCATGTATTTGTGGGGTATTCCGGAATTAATCCNGAATTCGGAGCTTGCCAGGCTTCGATTATTGGCGTTAAAAGTTCCCATGATTTTTCAATCCATAGGCGATCTGCGTATAACGTCGAGTCACCCTGAAGGCAGTCTAATAGCAGTGTTTCATAAGCATCTGGAGTACGTCCACCGAAAGTGTTTTCGTAAGAGAAATCCATTCCTACCTTTCCTAACTGTATGTCAGGACCTGGTATTTTCCCATTAAAAGATAAGGAGATACCTTCCTCCGGTTGTATTCGTATAGTTAGGGTGCTGGGTGATAAGTCATTGCCATGTTTAAAGACTAGATGGGGTGGTTGATGGAATTGCATCGTTATAGCGCTTGATCGATTAGGTAGACGTTTACCTGTGCGAAGGAAGAAGGGTACATCCTTCCATCGCCAGTTCTCTATTGTAAATCGGAGAGCAGCAAAGGTCTCGGTTCTCGAGTCCTTAGGTACGCCAGGTTCCTGTAGATATCCGTTTGATGGTGTTGTTCCATTTTCTCTTTGGGAATATTGTCCACGAACTGCGAATCTATCAAGTTTGCTTAAATCAAATGGATGAATCGCATTTAGGACTTTTAGTTTTTCTAATCTAACATTATGTGAGTCAAAAACTGACGGTGGTTCCATAGCTACTACACACATAATTTGCAAAAGATGATTTTGGATCATATCGCGTAGTGCTCCTGAAGAGTCATAATAACTAGCGCGATGTTCGACACCTACGGTCTCAGCAGCTGTTATTTGGACATGATCGATATACCTTCGATTCCAGAGAGGTTCAAAGATAGAATTTGCTAAACGAAAAACGAGGATATTTTGTACTGTTTCTTTTCCTAAATAGTGATCGATTCGGTAGATTTGTTTCTCTTCAAACACCTTGAGTAGGGTTTTATTTAAATTGCAGGCAGAATTGTAGTCGTGGCCGAAGGGCTTTTCAACGATTATTCGTGACCATCCTTGTTGGTCAACGTTTTCTATATTTAATTTGGAATCTCCGAGTTGTTTGACTATGCTGATATAGATGTGTGGAGGGACGGAGCAATAAAAGCACCTGTTCCCGAGAGTACCTTCTTGTTGATCTAAGGCGATAAGCCGCTCTTTTAATCGTTTGTATGTATCAGGATCATTAGGTTCACCACGAACAAAATAAAATTTTTTTAGAAAATTCTGAAGAAGGGATTCGTCTACCTTTTTAACAAACTTTTTGAGGGCAGAGCCGATATGCAAGCGAAAGCTCTCATCGTTGAAATTTCGTCTGGCAACTCCGACTACAGCAAACGAAGAGGGTAGTAAATTTTGTTGATTCAAATACCATAGAGCTGGTGAAAGTTTACGTTGTGTTAGATCGCCAGATGCACCAAAAATTGCCAGGGTGCATGGCTCCGGTCGCTTGCGATTTTTTAACATTGAATCCGGTATCATCGATTCATTTCGTTAGAAAGATATGATTAATGATTGCAGTTGGTAAAAGAAAAAGGCCACAATGTTGGACATCATGGCCCCCCACACCGCCTCGCGTGAGTTAGCCCAATTGTAATTTACTGGTTGGAAGTTGTCAAACCCTTTGAAAAAATATATTTGTAGTGAATAAATTAAAAATTGTTATTTTGTCTCATGCTTTCTCGATTATAACGTAACGACAATTGCAAAGAGTATATTCTATGAGCGGGTATCTAAAATGGCGCGATATTTAGTTACTGGTGGTTGTGGTTTTATCGGATCTCATATTTGTGAAGTTTTAATCAGTGCAGGCCACAGCGTTAGGGTTTTAGATAATCTATCATCAGGGCGACTGGAAAACCTTCGNAATATTATAGATGATTTAGATTTTATTGAGGGAGATGTCTTAGATTCTCAGATATTGGGTAGAGCTATGAAGGGTGTGGAATATGTTCTACATCAAGCTGCAATCGCTTCTGTTCAGGTTTCAATTGAACAGCCTATTTTCGAACAAAAAATAAATAGTTTNGGAACGCTGAGTGTTTTGGAAACTGCANGGAAGGCTGGTGTTCGTCGAGTAGTATTTGCGGCCTCAGCTTCAGCATATGGCGATGGTCCCGAGACACCTAAGAGCGAAACAATGTTGCCAAAGCCAGTGTCTCCTTATGCTATTTCAAAAGTTTCTGGGGAATATTATTGTCGATATTATAGTATACAGCATGGTATTGAAAGTGTTTGTTTGCGTTACTTNAATGTTTACGGCCCAAGACAAGATCCGGAGTCACCATATTCTGGAGTCATATCAATTTTTATCAGGGAAATGTTGAAGGGTAATCNACCTGTTATTTTTGGCGANGGTATGCAAACACGTGATTATGTTTTTGTAAAAGATATTGCTTTGGCTAATATTCTTGCCTGTAAAGTGGAAAGAGCTGAGGGACAAATTTACAATATTGGATCTGGGANGNGGACCAATCTACTTGAATTGATTGCTAAGCTTAATGGGATTTTGGGAACGGAAATAGTGCCGAAAAAGACGGATGTTAGAGCCGGAGATATTCGAGAATCTTTCGCGGATATAAACTCGGCTCGATTAGAACTTGGTTACGAGCCATGTACGGAGCTTCAATTTGGTCTGACATTGGTCGTAGATTGGATTCGTCAAGACCACAAGACGTAGTAGTAAAGTGGCTAAAACAGAGTATCAAAACTCATTAGTTGATAAAATAATATGGCAAAAATTATAGACGGCGATAACAAGATTCCTTTTATGCGGGGTATGTTGGTTCATTATCTGATTCAGCGGGGTATTGGCCACAATNAAGCTAGNNAGGTAGCTAATGAGGTTCGACAGCGTTTAATCAAGTTCGAAGACATTGAAAAATTGGAGATTTTAGATTTAGTTCGTGATGTTATTAATGTTTTTGGGATAGACGATAGGGTAGGAGATCTGCAGTTCTGGGAGCGACAAATAACGCAAATAATGGTTGAAGGAGACGAAGGAAAAGTTCCTTTTTCAAAAGGCTTACATGCTCGTTTGGTTGAAAGGACTGGCTTGGCTGCTGATGTCGCCTATTCTACATCTGCAACTTTGGAGGATCAGTTGCTTGAGAGTCGGGCAGGATCAATATCTCATGATGAANTAACTTCTCGTACAGTAGAATTAATTACTTCGGCTCATGGAAAGTTATATGCAGATCGGTATCACGCTTGGGGTACATGGTTGAAGAAGAGTNGTCCAATAATCATTTTGATATGTGGACCGAGTGGAGCGGGTAAGACAACACTAGCTATTAGTTTAGCCAACATTTTGGAGATACCTAGGGTAGTTGCTACTGATGATATTCGTCAAATGATGCGATTGACACTCACAAGTGAGCTGATGCCAACATTGCATGCATCAACCTANAATGCCTGGGAATACATGTCAAAAGAAACGAAAAAAGAAAGAAGGGTAATTGCNGGTTTTCGNGATCAGGCACGTGCGGTATGCGTTGGAGCTGAAGCAATAATCGGTCGATGTATATCTGAAAATACGAGTGTTGTTATCGATGGGGTACACCTTTTACCAGATTTGATTGATATTTCGCGTTATTCCAATTCTTCGTTAGTAATACCATTATGTATTGGCTTGAACGATCGGAAAGAATATGAAAAGCGGTTTCGGCGTCGATCGGAGCAGGCTCCAGAGAGGTCAATGCATCGCTATTTAAAATACTTAGATGAGATTTTTTTAATTCAGGATCATATTCTCAGTACATATGATGATGCGGGTCATCCTGTATTACATNGTACAGCTTTTGAAGATTTGAAAATGGATGCAATAAATTGCGTATGCGATAGTNTTTTGANNCATGAAAAAGANTTCAAGTAGNTGAAATATTATAANTTATGATGGTTACCTTTTATGGAGTGTTNAGTNAAACTAGTTGCTTTGATTTTCAGTGCGATCTATATTCCCATCGCTAACAGGAAAACTCGTATTTATTAGAAATCGGAAAAAATAATGTTGGGAAAAAGTGATGGACACAAGACGGCTGATGGTAACCAATTAAATACAATCATAGGTCTTGGAACTGTATTCGAGGGTAAGATGAAAGTCGACAATGGTGTCCGCATTGATGGTACTTTTAATGGAGAATTGCAATGCTCCGGTGCTTTGACCATAAGCCAATCAGGTAATTCGCGCGGTAATTTGTGGGCCAAGGAAGTATATATAAACGGTAAAGTCGATGGTGATGTACATGCCGACAAAGTTCGCCTNGATGGAGATGCCTGTTTGGTAGGTGATGTTCACGCAAAAACATTGTCTGTTGCCGATGGCGCTGTGCTACATGGTGTGTGTAATATGCAGAGCGATAAGGAANTTGANGGGGTTAATTCCGAAAGATCTGATCANCAATAGTTTTTTATCCGTTAGGTCTTCAATTCGCCTTATTTGTCAGTTCATCTGAGTAAAACCTTTCTACTGTATGTTTTTTTAATAAATTTTGGCACAATATTTGCCTATATCTGTCAGTAGATTAAAAAAATGTAATCGACACGATGAGGGGTNATATGACTTTACGACTGCAAAATAGCGCTCATTTAAAAAATATGCATTTGAACCTTGCAGTGCATTTTGACAAAATTGCACGCGATATGGAACAAATTTCCTCTGGTCAAAGGATAAATCGGTCTAGTGATGATGTCACAGGTCGTGGCATGGCCGATGGGCTGCAGGCAGAGAGTCGTGTGTTGGGTCAGGGAAGTAGGTCGATACAACAAAGTTATCAGATGTTACAAATTGCCGATACTGCTTTAGATGAAATAGGCCAGATACTAAATCGGATGAAGGCCTTGGCAGTTCAGAGTAGCTCTTCCACGATCAATGATGAACAACGTCTGGCGACGAATAGTGAATTCCAGCATTTGAAAGATGAAATGACTCGTATGGCGGAATCGGCTAGATATAATGGATTTTCTCTGCTTACTTCTGAAACGGAGCAAATAACACTTCAAGCTGGTCCTTCAGGAAGTAGTAATGATTTGGTTGAATTTAGCTTGNGTGACATGCGTGCTTCAGGCCCCGCGATACAGTTAGACACTGTTTCAGTTGATGTGCAAGGTAGTTCGATTAAGGCTTTGGATTATATTGACGCGGCGGCAGAAAGTGTAATCCGAGTTCGTAGTCAAATTGGTGCATTACAAAATCGATTCGAGTTAAGTCTCGATGCTACTAGTAGTATCATAGAGCGTGTGCAAGGCGTTGAGTCTTCTATTAGGGATGCTGATCTGGCACAGACGGTATCTAATTTGGCTCGCTCGCAGATTATGTCTCAGACGGCAACCAATCTGGCTAAGGAAGCAGATATTGATATGGATGGTTTGCTGTCGTTATTACGNTANAGCNTNTAGCTAAAGCATAATTAGATAAAATCTTATATCAGGATAGACNCGTACAGCAGGTGCTGGTAATCGTAGCCAATTCAATTGTTTTCGAATATTTCTCCAGATACGATGGGATCCCGGAAGGTGTTTTGTATCGTAATCTAATCCAATAAAAACTTCTGGGCTCGCATCTGGGCGTTCGGGGTAACCTTTATTTTGACCACGACTTTTTTTATTACTCCCGTGTAGTCCAACTGCACCATATCCAAAAGCTAAGCGCGTCCACTGTGGTATTTTTGATTGAAATTTTTGGGGTAATATCTTTTTGGATGGTAAACTTATCCAGAAAGACATTCCCTCGTAATCGTCAATAACATGATTTATGTGAGGTTCAGATTTCGAACGTTTTTCTATTCGGTTTAGGTAAAGAGTAGAAGGATAGTAGCCGAATTTAAATTGGATATCTCTACTTTTCGGAAAAAGGGTATATATGAGCGGAATACTAGCTCCGATTGTATTGGCAGTGAAGTCTGGGATACTAAAGCCCCATTCAGCGAAGTATGCGTCTCGCATTTCGATTTCGAAAAGCGCTGACCAACTTATTAGTGTACCGAATATGGCTGATGTTTTTGGATTGAATCCAGCCCAAGAAGCAGTTTGAGTAACTGTACTAGCGGTAAAGAGGCCAGACATAAAATGGCCTCCTTTATCCATATTTAGATAAGTATGGCCTTTCCAGTCGTTTCGCCATCGGATTCTCTCAGCTTTTTCACCGGTGTACCAATTTTGTTCAACATGATTTAGGCCAATATGTCGAAAACTGGCTAGACCACCAACTAGTATTGCAACCCTTAAGGGATATATTGAGCCAGTAGTATCTGGTCTAGTAGAGGAGGGGGAATCTGCCTCGATTTGGCTGACCGTTAGTAAATAAAGGAGGTAATATGCTGTATAGCACGTTGAACGCATCGGAATTTGTTTCGTGGTCTAGTTTGTATAACTTCGTGACAAAATGATGCAGAGTAACATAGATTATAACATAAAAGGATAGTTGGTGCATGCATCAGAAATTTAAACTTAACTTGCTACACCAATAAGCAGATATGGATAAGAAAGTAACGGATGAACAGCCTCAGGGATTAATAGTCTGTCGTCGTCGTCGAAGAGGACAGGCCCCAATAGACGTTGTTGAGGTGAACGCAAAAGATGGTCTGGATGTTGCTGAAGGTAGAAGCCGTATTTGGTTGAGAAATCTTTTATTTTCATTGGGTATCTCACCGGTTTTTCGTGCTTACGTATTTTTAGGTAGTGTGTTGGCTATTCTGGCGTTTCTCCTTTATAACGAGTCGTTGACACACGAGTTACGGGAACAGGAAAAAAGCAGAGTAGGTCTTTATGCTCGTCTTATTTCCTTTGCACCTCTGGCTAGTGAGGAACAGACGATGACAATTTTCACCGAGGTCATTAATAATCCGAACATTGATTTCCCTTGTATAATAACTAACCACCGTGGCGAAATCATTGAACAAAGAGGTATTGAGGATTTACTTGCTCGGGAAACTGATGGCAATCTGGGTTGGTTTTCGTCGCTCAAGTCGACGCCACAAGATACAAACGACGAAGTTCTTCGTCGTTTGTTGAAAAAGATGGATTTAGAGAATGAACCTATTAGATATCATCTCTCGTCAGAGACACAGGCTTTTTTGTATATGGACCGCAGTCGAGTTGTGATCACGGATAATAATGGAGACATTGTAAGATGGGCAGGTTCTGGACTCCCTGAGGAAACTAACCGGTCTACCTCTGCATTGATTCAAGTACGGTTAGCTTTAGAGGAATTACGGGGTGTGCGGGCAAATCCATTAATAGTTACTGTCCCCTCAAAAGGGTTTAGCTACCTTTATTTTGGTAAATCGAGGGTGATCGTAACTGACGATGAAGGTGAAATTGTGGGTTGGCGTGGCCAAGGTTTGCCAGATGAGCGTATCCAAGACGAATCTTCATTTAAACGGGTAAGGACATTACTACAAAGTTTAAGTCGGGAGACGGATCCCATTCCTTTTACGATTCCTGCGGAATATTATATCCACTATGGAACTTCAGATTTGGTAAGTCGGATATCATTNGCGCCATTTATTCAGATTAGNGTACTAATGCTTTTTCTGTTGGTNGGGTATCTTGGATACAGAAATATTAAACGCAGCGAACAGCGCTCTATTTGGGTTGGTATGGCAAAGGAGACAGCCCATCAATTAGGGACGCCATTATCTTCTTTATCAGGATGGTTGGAGCTAATACGTATTGAACTGAATAAGAAAAATAACATAGAAACTGACGTTTCGATTCAAAGTATTCGTCAAATGATTGATGAAATGGATGAAGATATGAATCATCTCAATCAGATTGCTTTGCGGTTTAGTCAGATAGGATCAGTACCTGAATTGATTTCCCAAAATGTTTACNGTGTGTTAAACAGGACGATTGAATATTTTCGTCACCGTAGCCCTCAGTTTGGAAGTCACGAAATTGAAATACGGAATGATANTGAACTTCTAAACATTCCCTTAAATGCGGAGTTAATAAGCTGGGCTTTTGAAAATTTATTCAAGAATTCGATAGATGCNATGAGTGGAACAAAAGGCCGTGTAGTAATNGATATATTCGAGGTTCGGGAAGANCAGTTAGTTCATATCTTATTTCAAGATACGGGTCGAGGTATTAACCCAGAAAATATAAAGAGAATTTTTGATCCTGGATTCAGCACAAAAAAACGTGGATGGGGTTTGGGGTTGGCATTTGTTCGTCGCATTGTTGAGGAATATCATGGTGGTCATATAAGCGTTGTTCAGAGTGTCCCCGGAGAGGGCACGACTTTTGAAGTGATATTGCCTACTAAATTCGATAGTATGACATGAAATTTCGGTTTCATTATTTTTTATTTAGAAAGAAAGGGTCATGGAAGAAGTAAAACGAAAAATACTTTGGGCAGATGATGAAATTGAATTATTACGCTCGCATCATCGTTTCCTAGATGAAAAAGGATATNAAGTCACCCCCGTTAATAACGGGAAGGATGCCATAGAGTCTGTGAGGAATGATTCTTATGATATAGTACTTTTAGATGAGATGATGCCGGGGCTTGATGGGTTATCTACNCTAGAAAAAATAAAAGAGCTNGATCCAAATATACCTGTAGTAATGATAACAAAAAATGAAGAAGANCATTTAATGAACGAGGCNATTGGACGACGTATCAACGATTATTTGACTAAGCCCGTGAATCCAAGTCAAATTTTTATGGCGTGCAAAAAAATCCTTGATACTCGACAAATTCGTCAGAGTCANGCTGGACAGAATTATGTAGCAAAAGCCAACCAAATAAGATCCGAAATTGGCGTTGATACTAATTGGCAGACTTGGATTGAANTATATCGTAAAATATGTGAGTGGGAGATCGANATTGCTAACTTGGGAGACCCTAGTTTACAGCAAATGGTAACTGAACAACGACGTGAATGCAATAAGGACTTTTGTAGATTTATCGAAAAGAATTATGCTACATGGATTGACAATGAAGATGATTCGCCGCCTTTATCGGTTGANNTAGTTACAGAGTATGTTATGCCACATATCGAGCAGGGTCGACAAGTATATTTTATTGTAGTTGATTGTTTGAGACTTGATCATTGGATGGTTATGGAGCCACAATTGGCAGATTTTTTTAACATTAGACGCTCATACCATTATTCAATACTCCCAACAGCAACACCTTATTCTCGTAATGCAATTTTTAGTGGTCTTTTTCCAAACGAAATAGCTAAGAAGTATCCTNCTCTATGGGGTAAGGCGCAAGAAAATGAAAATAGCTTAAATCGCAATGAACATCAATTTATAGACGATCAGATATATGATATGGGAGGTGAACTCAAACCAGGGTCACACTATGTCAAAGTACTCGATACGAATGAGGCACAGGCACTAACGAAAAAGATAGGCTCTCTGCGAAAGTGGCCTCTTGTTTCTGTAGTTTACAATTTTTTGGATATGCTTGTGCATGGTCGAGCTCAATCAGAATTACTTAAAGAGATGGCTCCTGATGAGAAAGCATTTCGAAATCTAGTGAGCTCTTGGTTTGGCCACTCTTCTTTATATGAAACGTTGAAGAACATAGCCAAAACTGATGCAGTTGTTATACTCACAACTGATNATGGTGCGGTTCGTAGCAATCGATCTACCATGGTTCATGGTGATCGAGAGACATCCAATAATTTGCGGTATAAATATGGCCGAAATCTTCGTTGCGAAGGAAGAGACGCGATGTTAATAGAGAATCCAGAGTCTTATGGTTTACCAAGTACGGGTATTGGGTCGAATTTTTTAATTGCTAAAGAAGATTTTTCTTTTGTGTATCCTACCAATTTCAATGAGTACCAAAGGCAGTATAAGGATTCATTTCAGCACGGGGGTGTTTCGTTGGAGGAAATGATATTGCCAGTGGCTGTTCTTGAACCCAAATAGAGATTAATATGGTCATAATGGATAAAATTACAGCATCGCCGGATGAGACTCGTCAAATTGGAGANGATTTNGTTAAANTTCTGGANATTGGTAAAGTNGTATCATTTTTTGGTGATTTAGGTAGNGGTAAGACCTGTATGATTCAGGGTATATGTGCTGGGCTCGGAGTAAAGGGGTATGTAAATAGCCCAACGTTCATAATTATCAACGAGTATCAAGGAGCAATTGGTTCTGTAGTTATTCCAGTTTATCATTTTGATTTGTATCGAGTAGGTGGAATTAACGAGTTGATCGAACTGGGAGCCGAAGATTATTTTTTTGGTGACGGTATCTGCCTTGTAGAATGGTCGGAACGTGCGAGTGAAATTTTACCAGATCGTCGATTAGAAGTTGAAATGTTTTATGTGGATGATGAGCATAGGAGAATTTTAGTTACCGATACTGCATCGTATTAGGGTTTGGGAGAAACCATGGCATTGGTAATTCAAATGAGAAAAGTTTTTATAAGTGTATTTTTTTTCGGCCAGTCAATTTTTGCGTCCGAGTTTGCAGAGTTGGATCGACTTGTTGATTGTCCTACCGCTGGTTTACTTGGGAAAGGACGTTATGCAGTCGGTTTGCGATTGTTTGAGGATGGTGGGGTTTTAACCAAGGTACAAGCAGGAGCATTAAAACGTCTTACCATTGGTCTATCGTTTGGTGCTCGTCACCTTATAGGTAGGGGAACAATTGATTGGCAACCACGCGCCGAAGTTGAAGCTCGCTACAGAGCTGTGGAGGAAAGTGAGGTATTCCCAGCAATAGTATTGGGATACGAGAGTCAAGGATATGGATCGTACGTATCCGGTAATTATGAAAATCGGCCAAAAGGCTTTTTTGGTGTTTTGAGTAAAAACTATATGTCTGGGTTTGGGCAATTTGGATTACACGCGGGACTTAGTTTTAGTTCGGTTGAAAATAATGAATCTGAGCCACGCGGTTGGTTTGGTCTTGATAAAGGTTTAAATAAAGATCTATCAGCTGTTTGTGAATATGAAATCCCAATNGATGATTTAGTTAGCGGCGCAGGNATTNTAAATNTAGGTTTNAACTGGGTTTTATCTTCTGTGCTTCACATTCGGATATTTGGCAAAGATATGTTGTTACATGATGGATTGCATTCTGAGCCAAGTAGAGAATTGGCTGTAGTTTATACTGAGAATTTCTAATGAGACAGTTAATTCCAATCATCTTTATTGGGTTTTGTTCCTTGACCTATGCTCAGCCAGAGCGAATAATTGGGAATTTTTCTGGATTNGGTGTACGCGCAATGGGTTTAGGGGGAGCATTTGTTGCNGTAGCGGATGATTTTTCAGCTTCTTATTGGAATCCGGCAGGATTAGCACAGATAAAGGATCGTAAATTAGACGTAACTTTCTTCCGTAAAAGTCACGTAAATAAATCTACTTTTAATGAGACCAGAGAGAGTGTTGGACTTAGCAATACNGGTTTTTCTTCTATGGGTTTTGTTTATCCCTATCCTGTTTATCAGGGTAGCTTGGTGTTTGCAATCGGCTTCAATCAAATTGTTGATATGGACTGGGGATTGCGTCAAACGGGTTTCGATAATTTAGATAGTCTACANACTCGCCATTATTTTCAACACGAAGGNCAACTAACATTATCTTCTATTTCGGCTGCTGTTGATGTTTCTCCATTTATATCTTTCGGAGGAACGCTTGGATTCGTTGGAGGAGAGGATCGCCATTTTAATGAATTTTTTTATTTTGATGTAAATGACAAGTACACCTACAAAAACTTACGAGGTGAAGATACTTTTTTAGATGATTATGAAGGGGCTCGAAGTCTTCGGCTTGGAGCGTTAATACGCTTGCCAAGAGAGACCCCTCGTTTAAGAATTGGAGCAACTGTGCAGAGTAGTATAGGCCAGGANGTACGATATCAATTTAGAGGTAACCCACAAGGTTACACCAGTATTGAATACGATAGTGACGATTTGGAGACGCTCGANAAAGTTTCTTTGCGTGGTCGGTATGAAATTAAATTGCCGTTACAATATGCCATTGGCGCATCTTATTTTCCTATCCAAGGGTTACTACTTTCGGCTGGTTTATCAGTGAGTGAATGGTCTCAAAGTGATTATGTGTGTTGTGATGAGCAACAAGAGCCATTGAGAGCGGAAACCAAGTTCGATCGTCAGTACAGAGATATTGTCCGCCATCATTTTGGGGTTGAGTGGGAAGTCCCAGAAATTGCTTTGGATCTGCGTGCTGGTTATTATACCGATCCCCTACCTTTTGTTGGTCCATATACATCGTCTGATCCGCCTATCGATATTAAAAGAGATCGTCGTTTTATTACNGTGGGAGCTGGTTTGCTTTTGGATCAGGTTGTGCAATTGGATATTGGCTGGATAAAAGGAAGTTCTGAGCAAGTAGAGGTAATGGTAGATTCTGGCAATAAAAATGTTCTTGGTCAGGAAACAATTGTTACGAGAATATTTTTTAATATTGGATATGAATTTTAATTTTTTTATTTTTTGAGAGTATTGGTATATTAAGTGGTAATTGTTTTAATAGACTTTAATTAACAGCGATAGGTGATANATGTACTACGTTTCTAAACTAAGATTGATCTGTTGGGGTTGCGTAGGCGTTTTTACGTTGGGTGGCTGTTATACTGTTTTGAGCAATCCTTACTCTGTGGAGACTATGAAGGAAGTTGANTCTGANTATTATACCTCTTCAGTGTNTGAAAATNATGAAAATAGTTCTAANGATGACTTAGACGACTTCTACCGNTATCCNGGTTCAACCGGAAGCTATGGTGGGTATTACGGAGGCCTCGGATATGGTTATCCTCCTATCGGTTATGGGGCCTCACATGCTACAGGTTATTATCGTAATTATGGCGGGTATGGCTATGATGGGTACAGCCCGTATAGTTATGGTTATGATCCATACTACTCCAATAGTAACAACTATATACCGCCAGGATATGAACTGATCAGTAACCGCGAGTTAGATGAAATACGTGCATCGCTTATAGAGTTAAGGAATAAACCTGTTGTTCTTGATCCGAATAAAGAGAAAGAAACGTCCGATCTGCGACAAGATGTATGGTTGCGTCGAACACAACCGCAGATGCGTCGAGCCCCTGTAGTAGGCCAAGAGAGAACAGGTAGTTATATACCTTCGTCAACGCCTTCTACCTCGAAAAGTCCGGTGGAGCGACCAGCTTCTCGTAAAGAAGCCCAGGCATCCAAACCAAGTTCAAAAAAATCCAGTGATCAACCTAAGAAGAGAAGACGTTAAATATCTCTAGTCTCCACGCATGTTAAAATAACGTTTTTGCGTTTTGGCTGGAGGTGCTATTCGGTATATAAATCTTTGCATTGGGCGAGAAAGTGACATAAGCAGTTGACGTTCGCCCTGTTTATTATTGCCTAAAAGTTGTAATCTTACAGGCTCAACGTTTCTCTGCTTACCTCCTTGTTTCCAGGTTTCGTTGGTTCGGACGTTTACTAGGCTGATTTGAAGATCAAGACTCATGTCAATTCCTGGATTTGTTTTCATACCATATGACGTCGGCGGTAGTGGCAATATGCGGGTTTGCAATTCTCGTAGTTCAATTAGCACTACAGCATCAATATCAAGTTCTTCTTGTAACCTCGTTTGTACCTGCTTCTGGTAAACGCTGGTAGAATCGAATGAGATATCATTCATTTTCCATAAAATTTCATCTTGCGATACGATGGTTATGTCTTTCAACTTACTTAAGCCGCGAAGTGTTGCATTTGACAGGAGTGCTAAAACCTTTTGGATGTCTAATTCTTTGGTTGACGTGATGTTGGACAAACATAAAACACCAATATGGTCTACGTTAACTAGAAGAGGTTGTAAAGTCATACTTGGTTGAGATGGCGCTCGAAATTCTATTTCTTCAAAACTAGGATTGTGCCCAGCACAGCCAAAAAAAATAAGAGCGATGAACAGTATGATTATTCGACAGGAGATCAAAAGCTTTTTCCAAAACTAAAATGAAAATGATAGTTGGAATAATGGCCTTGTAGATCTGTCTGCCGTGCAAATTCAAAATTCATAGGAAGAATAAAATAGGTTAGNAGACCAAATCCTACGCTGGCATATAGTGGTTTACGTGGGTGTATCTCTTCTGCCAAAGTAGTTTCATTTTCGTCTGGGTTGAATAGTGGCCAAAGGTCAATTCTNTCTCCTTTGTTCCATGCGGTACCGATATCAAAAAACAAACTCCCATCAATCGCAGGTATAACAAATGTAGTTGGCCAGCCAAAGAGGATACCTCTTACAAAAGGAACTCTTAATTCAATATTAGCCAAGCCAACACGACTTCCATTAAATTCAGAAAAACCAAATCCTCTCAATGGTCCTGTGTTTAGATTAAATCCTGTATAAAAGGGAAGAAACCAGGTTGGTCCGCCCAGATTATAATTTAGAGCATCCTTACCCAACGATCCTACACCGTAAGCACGTATGCCTAATACAGACCACTCGCCNATTCTGAGATAATTTCGGTAGTCAATCTCGATATGAGAAAAAGAGCGAGACGAAATTCCAGTATCGAGTGTACGTCCTGCAGATAAAAAGTANCGTTGCCCAACAGTTGGACCGAGTAATCCATAGGTGATCGAATCGTGGACATAGGCTGATTTGAAAAGATGAGTACTGATNGTCGTGCCTATTTCTTGCAGAGGCCAAATCAATTCTTCTTGTTCACCAACATAGGTATAACTAAAATCTANGCGTCGGTAGAGATCAATAGGATAACTCGCATTTGTTAATAAACCACGTTGTTGTACTCTATTTATTCCCGANACAAAGCGTCCACCGTATAAAAAGGTTCGGTCATTGTTAAAATATTGATTCCAATTAAAAATCGATGCGTAGTATGTCGGACGATTACCATAATACTCATAGCTGACAGCAAAATTAAAATCATTGCTGACCTCCTGCGATGCGACGTAATCTGTCATCAGCGAGATATTATGGTTTCCCAGGAGGTCGCTCATACTAAGTTGTGCGATAGACGAAAAAAAACCATCGAAATATCCCATCTGAACAGATACACCATCGAATTCGAGCTTTGGAGTATAGGGCTTGCGTTCCATAGGCTCAGTGAAATTTGTAGGCATTGACGAGANTTTTACTCTTTGTTTTTCGGAAGGGAATTGTCTGGTTTTTGAGTTGACCTGATGGAGTGATGAACTAGCGAGTAATATGGCCTCTTTTGTTGGATTACTTCTATTAGTGANATTTTGAATGGGAGTTGTATGATTATCATCANGTTTAGAATCTGATATTTCCGNNATCCTTTCTNTTTTTTCGTTNTTTAGAGAATCACTANCNGATTTCCCAGNTACAGGNTTCATNCGTAAAGCGAGATCTGAATCAATATTTCTTAATTCCTGCATGTCGGGCATGTTCATGATGAATAATTCATTTTNNCCTTGAAAATAACTGTTGAATANAATTTTCCGTCCATCCGGAGATAGAGCTGGATTCATAATGCCACTCAANGTTTGGGTGAGCCGGTATTCTTTTTTTTCATCTAGATGGTAAACAAAAAGGTCATTTATTTTTTGTCTCGTGGAAACAAAAAGAAGCTTATTGCCTTCTGGAAGCCACTGAGGCCAAAGTTCGTCGGTTGGGCTTTTAAATACCGTTTCTGCAGATCTTGTTGTGATGTCCATAATTTTGATGTCAAATTGACTTTCAGATTTACTTACAAAAACAATTTTGCTTCCGTCAGGNGAAAAACATGGGTGATCCTCCCGTTGAGGAGATCCCGTAAGTTGCATTACTGAACCATTATCGATATTCAATAAATGAAGATCACTTTGCCCCTGACCTGTACCAACCAGGGCAAGTTTTTTACTATCGGACGCCCAAGCGAGCGATTCAATAGTTTCGATATCAGGCACTACAAAGGTTTTTAAGGTCTTTTTATCGTAAAGGTCCCATAAGATTATTATGTCGCCCGCACCGTGTTTCGCCACGAATGCAATACTGCGTCCATCGGGAGCCCAGGCTGCTGTCCCGTTACGNCCGGTTAAATGNTCAAANCTTTTTGAAAGCATTCTGGAAGTAATTCGTTCGACTAATGAGCCATCTTTTAATCGAATTATATCCACATGCTGTTCAACTCCGTCGGAAGAAAGGACCGTGATCATGTCTCCACTGAGTGACCATGAGGGCATAGAAAAACTGAGATANTCNCTATTATTGGAACGGATTTTCTNACCTATTTCTGATGCATAATCTCGAGATTGAAGGAGAGGCCAATATTTTTTACGCATTTGAGCAGACCAACGTTCGTCTAAGGTTTTCATGTCAAGATCAATTAATCTCTCCATTAATTTATCTNTGTCTTTTTGACTATCCCAAAGACGGAGGATACGGCTTATTTTTTCAGGGCCGTATTGTTCAGCAATATATTCCATTATGGAGTGGCTCTGTTTGTAGGCCAAAAAAACATTTCCATTGCCCCATGCTGCGTCCATGGTCTCGATAGGAATTAATCTATCTGTTAAAACAGCATCGCGAAGGACCATTTCGTCGATTGTGTTACGTCCTGGAGTTGTGTATTCGGCTAGCCCTTCCATGATCCATGTTGGAGGTGAAGATAATGAACCCGATAATCGTTTNATGGGTCCTTTGTAAACGATATCATACTGAAAAATGTGTGTAAGTTCGTGTATGAGAACATTACGAAATTCATCCAAATCACCGTCGAAAGGGATTACCATTCGATACCGAAGTGGTTCGGCAAATCCAGCGACGCCGGGGGGTAAAAATTCTCGAATAATATTAGTTTGCTGGAATTCGTATTGAGATTGATAAATAACTATNGGAGGCTTATGTGAAAGCTCATGGTGCAAAATTTTACTAATGTGGTCATATCCTTCTTCAAGATAGTGGATAGCACGCACAGCTAGATCATGGAATTCGGATTCAAAATGAAGCTCTAAATGTTCGCTTTCTAGTATTTCCCACTGAAAATCCTTATAACGAACTTTGTTTTTTCCGAAGCCTTGCTGAAGTTGCATCGTAAGGATGTCTTGCGAGAAAGTCGATTGTATTGTCGATATGCACAGTAAAAGCGTGACAAGGACGGAANAACTAAAAACGCGAGATTTGTTTATTTTTACCAAGTTTAATCCCCGATAACCGGCTTACGATCTATTGGATANCTGTTTTGACTTTTTCTACGTTCGNGAAATTCCCGATCAAATAAGTTGAAGGTTTTTGATGTATCTATGCGAGCAAGCTCTTGTGTTGTCATACGTTGAAGATTGGTTTTATAGGGAGTTTCATTTGGTTTTAAATTAAGTGCGCGTTGATAATGCAACTTCGCGGAATCGACTTTACCCATTTGCTCATAAATGATTGCAAGATTGTTNTGTAGGCTTGGTGAAAGGCTGTCAATTTCAAGACCGCGTTGTATATGTGATCTNGCTTCATGCCACATATTATTGTCGATACACCATAANGCATACGAATTGATNTTTTCAATTCGGTTCTGNTGTTCTTTACTTTNTTTGGGAGGCTCGTCTTTATGGGGAGTAACTTCTTTATTTATGGAGTTTGTGTTCTGGGGAGTACGAACAATAGTAGGTGTGCTAGAGCGTCGAACTAACTCCATGCATCCCGTCGTTGTGAGTACGAAATAAAAAAAAAGTAATTTTATGGGCGTCACAAAGATCTTTTCGCCTGTATAGAGTATGGTGTTTTNGGTATNACTAATAACATAATATAAAAAAATNGGTTCGCTATACACAGGTTAATTGGCTTTTNAGATACTTAAACGAAAAAAGATAAGTCAGGACCTACTTTTCGAGTGATTCTCCCAAAGTAAAATCAGAAATAATGGTGCATATTCGCACCATAGGACCCAACTTTCTTCATTCCATATCCCACTGAGTTTGTAGTTAGTTAGGACATTGTATGCGAGGAATATAACGCATGAAAATGTTATCCANGATATCGTGGGAAACACGCAAAAAAAAGGTATTATCCAAAGTAAGTACCATGGGTGGAGGGTTGGGGTGAAAATTAAAAAAGCACATAAGATTGAAAACGCGATCCGGAGAGGATCGGACTCCTTGTAGAGTTTATAAAATAGTGTCGAAAAGAATAAACTNATGCAAATCAAACGAGGGTATTCATTGCTTTGTATTTGTAGGTTTTTTAATGTGGTTGATATAAGACCATGGATCAAATCATTAAAATACCAAGCCTTTGCATAAATCAATAGCCCTGAAAAAATTTTTAACCCCGCGCTAGCGTAGGGGATCGAGAATAGGGCAATGGTGAGAAAAAATAGTATTAAAAATACTGAGGTTTTATATCTACCGGGTTTTTCTCGGATCACTTTCACGGCAGTCAGAGGTAGTAAGAGGATTGGTATAATTTTGCTTAAAAAGCCTAACGCTAACATTATAGATGAAACATAGAAACGTTTTTTTTCAAGACTTAGCAGCAGTCCTATCATTAAGCAAACACCGAGTACATCTATATGCCCGTTACCCGCTACTTCGACTATGGTGAGCGGATGCCAGGCATAGAGGATTATGCGTCTTGAATCTATGTTACGTTCGGTGAGCAACTTCAAAATAAAAAAGCATAAAACTCCTTCTATGACTAATAAAAGGGCTTTCAAAATACCTACATTTTCCCCAATCAATGCACAAAACATGAAGAATATCTGTGATACAGGTGGGTAGATGGTTGTTATCTCTGGGTGATTTACTAGGGGGAACACATGGTTCCTTATATGTAGGAGTTCGTTGGAGTTTGGAGGAAACATGTAAGGATTAATTCCAGATAATTGAACATGTCCATCCCAAATGTAACGATAAATATCATCGGATAGGGATGGATACGAGAGCCACATAGTAATTCTGAAGACGATTGCTATTGATAGTATTGTTTTGGTGGAAAAGAAATTTCCTTGCAGTACAGCCCTTGCTGACAGTGCGTATGCAAAACTCGCGAAGAACACTCCAATCCAAAATTCATTAATTTTGAAGCTCAAGTCACCGATCAAAAGTAAGTATATTAATGCACCCTCTAGCATGACTACATAAATCGTAGGGTAGATCATTTTAAGTGCCTGCAACACGCTTACTACCTGCATAGCGCTTGACGAAATATGGATTAGACATGGGTGTTATAGTCACGCCACGACTAGAACTGGCATGGGCAAATTCTCCTCTCCCCAAGTATATCCCTACATGTGAAATACCATTTCCAGAATAGGTATTTTTAAAAAAAACTAAATCACCGGGTTTTAAGTTTTTTTCTTTACCAACTTTGTCCCCAAGTTGGTACATTTGTTTTGAAGTTCGGGGTAATTCAATTCCATAGGTTTTGCGAAAAGTTGCTCGAACGAATGCCGAACAATCCATTCCCTCTCGAGTCACCCCTCCCCATTTATAAGGAACACCTAAATAACTTCTTACTACTTCTTCTAAACGTTTGTGTCCGTTATGAACTCTATGTTTCAATTCCTCAACGATTGCAGTGGAAGACGAATGAGTATAACGAGGTAATGGACGTAGATTNAGGCAACCGGTAAANGCTAAGTAAAAAATGAATGTAANTGAAATNATTTTACATTNGGAANGGCGGTTACTGTTTTTATTCATAAGAAAAGAAGCCTNGGCCAGTTTTTCGGCCAAGGTTCCCACAATTCACCTTTTCCCGAAGTAATTTACTCGGTTTAAAAGCGGGATGGNATAAATCCTTCTGCAGATTTTCTAAAATATCAAGTGTTACGTCGAGACCAACAAAGTCGGCCAATGCTAACGGTCCGATTGGATGGCTGGCACCTAAGACCATTGCGCGGTCAATATCTCTTGCATNTGCAACACCGTTTTCGAGTACATGAATAGCTTCATTTATCATCAAAAATAATATTCNATTGACAACAAATCCCGGACTATTTTGAACTTCTATAGTAGTTTTTCCAATTTTTTTTGCAAATGATTCAACAATTTCAAACGTTTTATCGCTCGTATGATTTCCGCGAGCGATTTCAACTAGTGGCATGGTATGNGGTGGATTGAAAAAGTGCAGGCCAATAATTTGTGATGAACGATTCGTGTCGGCCGCGATTTTATCGATATCTAATCCAGATGTGTTGGTACAGATGATGGTTCCCGTGGGAGCATATTTGTCGATTTGAGAGATTAATTCTTTTTTTAAANTAATTTTTTCTGGGACGGCCTCTATAATTAAATTGTTTTGAGAGGCTTCTATAATGTTATCGGAAATCCACAACATTTCTTCGATAGGTTTCCGAGTGTCTAATGATTTTTCCTTCTCAAATTTAGTTATNCGTTTGTTGACTTCTCTATACGAAAAATTTAAAACATCGATGTCTTTATCGAACAGACATACACGAAGTTTATTCTGAATGAGTAGTTGAGCTATCCCACGCCCCATAGTGCCTGCTCCGATTATACTCACATCATTCAAATCCATACAGAAAAATCTCTTCGTTATTTNGTGTTTANAGGAACTCATTTTGCGAGTATAACTGAGCCTTTGATTCACGGCAAGTTGTTTTGCTTGATTGTGATATATCTGTGGGTTACTATTGTCTCTCATAATTGATGTTCAAATACTTTTAGTATTTGAACGGAAAAACATTTTTACATTTGCATTTATTGGAGTTGAGTATGCCGAATGAACGTTTGAGAAGCGAAGATTGGTTCGGTCGTTCAGATCAAAGTGGGTTTATTCACCGAAGTTGGATGAAACGAGGTATACCTGACCATGAATTCGATGGGCGCCCAGTTATAGGTATATGTAACACGTGGTCAGAGTTAACGCCGTGTAATGCTCATTTTCGTGATATTGCTTTCTCTTACCTTGCTTATAATCTTTAAGACGCTTCTTGACAGTAGCGAGAGAGCAGTTGAAGTGCTCGGATGCTTCAAACAGTTGCTTGGTGTTGACCTCAGTACCGCACTTGTCTGTAAGGTAAGAAACGAGGTCGTCAGTTGAAACAGGAAAAGGAGCGAAAGGCATTGGTCTTTTGTGTT
>NZPK01000066.1 GCA_002693325.1 Gemmatimonadota bacterium
CAGCCTAAAACTACTGGATGATTATTATTTGTCTGACTCATTTTAATTTTTCTTTAGTAATGATTGTAGTGAAAAGCACGGGGAAGATCTGCTATTCTGGCATAAGATTTTTGACTTGTCTACAGCCTCGTAGATAGTATTGGTAAAGTATACTTCCTGAATATATGCCATCACGAGCTTTAAATTTTGCTTCACTTTGTGTTTTTTTTCGGCGTTTGTAAATTGAATTTATGTTGAGCATACACCAAAATAAACTTGCGATAGGAGCCATAGCGCTGCTCCACTGTTTGTTGATTAGATATCCAATTGATGCTAATAATTCTAAGAGTATTCTAATAGGTAATAACCAATACAGTTCAATTACATTCCTGTTCTTGAAATTCATAATGAGGTTATTCCGGTGATTTAGGAAGGTTTTTCTAAATGAGGCGGATGGTAACGAGTAAGCGGAGTGATGGTAAACAACAGATTCAGGAACACTCCATATACGATAACCTTTACTCTGTAATCGCCAACAGAAGTCTATTTCTTCGAAGTGCATATAAAATTCCGTATCAAGGAAATTTACTTCTCGCGCCGCCTCAATTCGGACGAATAAAGCAGATCCACATGCCCAGAACAGTGGGCGCTGAAAGTCGTATTGGCCAATATCTTCTTCCCGGTGATTAAGTATGCGACCTCTACAAAATGTATATCCTAGTTTGTCAATATAACCTCCTGCGCCTCCTCCATAGTCAAAATGGCTTGAATCTATAGCTGATAGGAGTTTGGGTTGACATGCGGCTACGCTCGAATTCGCTTCTGCACATTCGACGAGGGGGCGAAGCCAATCCTTAGTAACCCGAGTATCGTCATTTAAAAGAACCGCATATTTGCTATCAACCGTTGCCAAACCACGATTGCATGATCCCGTGAAACCTAAGTTTTGCTCGTTGGAAATAACTTTTATTTGAGGGAAGTTTAAAACGGCTTTTTGTATAATTGGTCCATTATTACCGTCGTCTACAACGATAACCTTAATGGGCCAATTGCTAAAACGATACAGTGATTCAAGGCAATCTATAATTACTGGTGCACGATAATGCGGTATAATTATGTTGACAGGTTCAGTCACTGTCCTGTTTCGCTTGTTGTCGCATTATTTTTACTCGAATTAATTGATTGTTGTAGAATGGTTTCGGCCTCAATCAGAGTATCGTTGTTTCCAAACATAGCTCGATATTGTTGTAGCCTCATGAGAGCTGAATCGGTGTTTCCCAAGGCCTGTAGGCTCGCAGCGAGTTCGTAGTACGCCTCAGGGCGATTTGGTTGGAGACCGATTAAGGTTTCGATTAGGTTGAGGGCTTTCTCCGGTTGCGTATATGGAGGGTTTAATAGAGCTCCTGATATTGCTAAGATGTTTTCATAAGATGCTACGGGCTCGACCTCATATTCCCGCGCCAGTAATTCACCAGCTTTCATAAGATGATATCCAGCGTCTAGGTGTTGATCGATTTGACTTAGGAAATCCGCTGCGGTGTAGTATCCTTCCCAGCCCATATAAATGTTTTCTTCTGCCCATTTGAAGAGTCCGGATATTTTATCGGTTCGTTCTTCTTGATGATATCGATCTGCTAAATGCAAAACGCAGGCTCGATAATTCCCTAATAATCGTTCGCTATTTTCATCTTTATAGACGCGTTCGTCTGTCAAACTTCGAAATTGGTAGGTTTCAAAGAGGTTTTGCTCGAGCGTCGATATATCAGACGTTGGCTCAATAGTAGGGATGACTTTCATTGTCATTCCCATCATTTTCATGTATGGCGTTAAACCAACGTGATTCATATGGGGGATTGTAATAGCAAAGTGGAGAGGTCGTTTCCACTGATTCCAATATGTTATCCCTATTACCATTAAATCCTGTATCCTTAGTAAATCATGGCCGGGTTGGCTGTCCACCTCTACCTGGAGCCCTAATTTTTTGTATTCGGTTGGTACTTTTGGTTCTCGCCAAAGACGATGATAAAGATCGACCATTTGCGTGTCTGTTAGTACTGAATCGATATATTCGTCGTTAATTTTAATATCTATTTTAGGCTCTCGATCTCTTAGTTGTTTCATATACCATCCGGTATTGAGGAGGCTGAGATTAACGACCCGTACATCTCTTCGTAATCCCTCTACTTCTTGCATATACCACAGGGGAAAAGTATCGTTGTCTCCATTGGTAAAAAGAATGCTATTGGGTTCGCAGGTCTCGAGTATATTGTGTGCATAATCGTATGCAATATAATCCCCGGTGCGATCTTCTATGTCGTATAGTTTGACAGCAGTTCCCAAAGGCAGTAACAGAGCTATTGCTGATAGGGCAATCAGGATACCACCGTGAAATCTTTCCAATCGTGGTCGCATCCACTCGATAATAGCGGTCCATCCCAGTCCGATCCAAAGCGCATATGCCAGATACATACCTCCAAAAACGTAATGTCGCTCTCGAGGTTGCGGGTCGGGCATATTCAGATAAAAAGAGAGTCCAAATCCCATCACTACGAATAGAGCCAGAATAGCTAGGAAACGTCGCCAATCGCGTTTCCTTTGCCACAGTAATCCAACAAGTCCCAAGCTATAGGGTATCCACGAGATTGAAACAGGATGAGGCTCGGGGCTGGTGGCTTTGCGAAATACCGTTACTTGTTCCAGAAAAGGGAAAGGAAATTGTTGGAAAAAATACTTCATTTGCTGATCCCAAAACTGGTAAGCCCGATCTGCACGTGGAGTGAGCATGCTCAGTAACATGCTTTCCGTTCCATATTGTTCGCGATTGACAAAGGATAAGAATGCTTTCCATGTTTCCGGATCATTTTCATCAATCGCCGGATTTAGTCCTGAGCGGATGTACAGTGCTAAATACGTCGAATAACCCAATGCAAAAAGAACGAGTACGCCAAGCAGCAGATAACATGCTCGACGATCTGTTCCATAGAGGTGGTAAAGGAGAGCGGCTAAACCACTTAGTATTACCAGGTTAGAAACGCTACCGGGTCCTAACAGAGCAATAGAAATTACTGCTCCGGCGGCAAACGCGATGAGTTGTATAATCAGTCGACGGAGTTTATTGTCGGCAAACCATGCAAGAATAGCTATTGTAGGAATGGTGAGCAGGCACAGTAAGTGTAATCCTCCTCCAAGGCCAAATAGATACGCTATAAACAGTAACCATCGATCGCTGGCGTGATGGTGTCCGCTACTTTCCCAGTATAGGATTAACCATAATCCGGCACAGGTGAAAAATATCGAATATCCATAGACTTCTGCTTCTGTTGCGTTAAACCACTGGGTATATGAAAAGGCAAGTAATAAAGAAGCAAGTACAGCGCCAGATAAAGGGCCTACATCTCTACGGTCTCCAAACGGGATCAATGGATTCCCACCTAATGCGCGACGAGCTAAGGCCAGCGTGGAGCAATATACACACCAAATGGCTAATGCTGAGGATAAGGCGGACATGAACGTGACTCGGGCTGCTACATCCGCTATAGGAAAGAGTGAGAAGACGCGGCCCAATAACACATAGAGTGGTGAACCGGGTGGATGGGGGACACCCAATAGGTAGGAGGTAGCAATAAATTCGCCACAGTCCCAAAAAGACACGGCTGGTGCCATGGTCTTGATATACACACCTAGGGTAAGTAAAAAAATACCCACGCCTATATAACGATGAAGAATCGTATTAGAGGACATCAAAAATTCTCTTAGATATTTAGTTAATGTTTTTTTTGACCCTATTAATTTATTCGAAATGGTGCCATGAGGAAAGACCAGAAGTCATGATGATATGTTACTTGCTATTTTTGAATAGTTCGGCAGTNCCCCATGTTGACGGACNGTGCTCTACGCCCATATCTGGGATTGCTGACCAAGATTGTATTCCATGCTCCGTATCATTGATGAGATATGTGAAACCAATGCGACTGAACTCTCGAGGGTTAAATCCATTCAACCCATTCGCTGGTAATTTGANCTCCATTTGATAACTTTTTTTTAGTATTCGGACTCTTGCCTTTATACTATCTTCAGAGCAGGGAGGCGATTGTTCCTGTGCATTGTTTATGGCAATTTGTCTGCCAAAAGGCGTTTTGGTAGTCTTGCCGATGCCTCCAGGCAAAAAATAAAATCTATGACAATAGCGATTTGCGCGTTGTGTTTTGACATCGCGTGTGTCTATGAATAATTGAACACAGTCTCCCTTTGTAGGATCGCTNGGGCTCAGATTATAATTGGTTTTATTGTTTACTTCGACGCCGAAATAAACTCCATCATTGTTCCAGCATAGGTAACAATTTGCGTATGGTTTCTGACCGTCTATACCAGCAATGTTAGGTAATAGCATCATTGAGTTCCACTCTCGTAGATTCCCATCAATTTTTGGACCTGGGTCAGTAAATGGACATCTGTAATTGACCGTAAAGAAAGCGCGTTGTGGAAGAAAAAAATCATTCATGACTTACTTATCTATTTGTTCTCACTGGTTATGAATCTTATTGAATTATATTAGAAAGGGTTTGAGAGCGACTCCGGTATGTGATTTTTCTATCTTTGCGACTTCTTCTGGGGTACCTTCTGCAACAAGAGTTCCTCCTCCGGCCCCTCCCTCGGGTCCAAGGTCTACTATATGGTCTACATGTTTTATGACATCTAAGTTATGTTCAACTATCAACATACTATTGCCTGAATCTACAAGGCGATCCAAAACAACTAAAAGTTTTCGGACATCAGCTGCATGAAGGCCTGTTGTTGGCTCGTCTAATATGAACAGCGTTTTTCCGGTATTGGGCCTAGCTAACTCTGTTGCAAGTTTTAATCGTTGAGCTTCACCGCCTGAGAGGGTGGTCGAAGATTGTCCTAACCCCATGTAACCCAGTCCAACGTCGTCCATAACTTGAAGCTTATGTTGGATACGCGGTACATCCGTAAATATCGTNAGAGCATCTTGAACTGTTAGGTTTAGTGTGTCTGAAATAGAATGCTCTTTGAANCTCACTTGCAGTACATCTTCAATATAACGTTTTCCGCTACAAGATTCGCACTCCACCCATACATCAGGAAGAAAATGCATTTCGATGCACCTTTGACCGAGACCTTCGCACCGTTCACACCGTCCACCCGGTTTGTTAAAACTGAATCTTCCAGGAGCATAACCACGGATTTTGGATTCTGGTAATTCTGTATAAAGCTGTCTTATTAGATCAAAAACACCCATGATAGTTGCTGGAGTAGATCGCGGAGAATGTCCGATAGGAGATTGATCAATGTTGATTACTTTATATAAATTCTCTGTTCCAATAATTTCGTCAAATTCTCCTACTTTGTAAGTAGTATTTTGAATAGTGTTAGCTACTCCATTAAAAATCACATCTCCTACGAATGATGATTTTCCTGATCCAGAAACTCCAGTGATTCCTACCATCACGCCTAAAGGAATTTGGATATTCAAGTTTCGTAGATTGTTGTGTCGGACGCCACAAGCAATCAATCGATTGCCATTGCCTGAACGCCGTTTCTCTGGTTTGGGTACATTTAATTCATCACGAAAGTATGCACCAGTTTTAGACTTTCTACTTCTCCTTATCGAGGCTAGTGAACCTTTGGCCGTAAGAAGACCTCCGTTTTTACCTGCTTCAGGTCCTATATCTAAGACAAAGTCAGATTTTTCTATTGTCTCCCGATCATGTTCAACCATTATAAGCGTATTCCCAAGATCTCTCAACGCAGTCAAGGCATCTAATAATCGGCTAGTATCTCGAGGGTGGAGGCCTATTGTTGGCTCGTCTAGTAAGTATAGTACTCCGGTCAAGCCCGATCCTATTTGAGAAGCTAAACGAATACGTTGTGATTCACCTCCCGAGAGTGTGGAAGATTTTCTATCCAGTGATATATAGTCCAANCCAACGTTAGAGAGAAATTTCAGGCGTGAACGTATCTCGACAAGTAACTCGCCTGCGATCTCATTTTCCTTTAAGTCGAGTTGCAGTCGTTCAAAAAATGCTAACGATTTAGAGATAGGATACCTGACGAGTTTATTGATATTGTGATCGCGTANATAGACTGTCCGGCTTTCGATTTTNAGTCTGCTTCCTTCGCATGCAGAACATGGAACAGTCTTCAATCTAGACTTAAATTGGGTTGAATGTTTTGCCCATTCATCGATGATGGGTAGAATGCCTTTATACTGTAAAGAGTGCCCATCTTGCCATTGTATTTTTTTGTCTAGTGAACCGTATAATAATGCCCTCCTGTCCTCTTCACTCATTTCAGATAATGGTGTGTCTATGTCAAAACCAAGTTTGNGTCCGGTTAGTTCCAAAACTTTTATAAAGTCATTATTTGTCAATACTCCCCAAAAATCAATTGCACCATTCCGAACTGTTAAATGAGGATTAGAAATGACAAGATCTCGATCAAGGCCTTCACCTTCTCCTAAACCTTCGCAGACTGGACACATACCATGTTGATGATTGAATGAAAACGATTGAGAGTGAAGTTGTTCAAAAGCGTTTCCGCACTCAGGACAGGAGTTTTGTCGGCTAAAACACGTTTCCGTTTGGGTTTCAATATCTAATACGATTACCTCTCCTTGAGACAATTCAATAGCACGTTCAACAGACTCATTTAAACGTGAAATTTCTGTTGAACGTGGAACTAAACGATCGACTACTAATTCGATTTTATGACGTATAGATCGCTCCAATTTAATTTCGCCGTCTAATCTTTGGATTGTATCGTCTATTCGAACTCTAAGAAAGCCTTCACTCCGTGCTCTTTCGAGCATAGTTTCATACCCTTCATTATTTCTTGGTTCGACGGGTGCTAGCAAAATTACTCTACGTTGACCTGCAACAATAATCCTATCCACTATTTGTTCCGAAGTCTGTGTACCCACAGGCACGTTGCATTTCGGGCAATATTGAATACCGATAGTTGCAAATAAAGCTCGCATATAGTCATATATTTCGGTAACAGTTCCGACTGTTGATCGTGGATTTTTACTTGTAGGCTTCTGCTCAATGGCAATTGCTGGTGAGAGGCCTGAAATATGCTCTACTTTTGGTTTTTGCATTTGCTCGAGGAATTGTCGTGCGTAAGCCGAAAGCGATTCTACATAACGCCTTTGGCCTTCAGCGTAAATAGTATCGAATGCCAATGATGATTTTCCGGAACCAGATACTCCAGAAATGACGGTAAGTTTTTCTCGAGGAATTTTTACATCAATTTTTTTTAAGTTATGCTGGCTAGCACCTTTTACCTCAATGTTTTCAATTTTGCGTGCTTTTTTTGATATATATTTTTTCGAATCAGTCACTTCGTCAATTTCTCGTAAGATTTCTTTNAGATACTGACCAGTCGGTGAATTTTTGTGACTTGCAATTTCCTGAGGGCTACCTGCACCAATTAATTCGCCGCCGTTAACGCCTCCATCCGGACCCAGATCTAAGATATAGTCAGCAGTCTTTATAACTTCCATATTGTGTTCAATTACGACTACAGTATTTCCTTGATCTGCAAAAGTGTGCAAAATATTTAGAAGTTTATCGACATCGTCAAAATGAAGCCCTGTTGTAGGCTCGTCTAATAAATAGAGGGTTCTGCCTGTATTCGGTCTACACAATTCTTTTGCTAGTTTCACTCGTTGAGCTTCTCCGCCTGAAAGAGTAGTAGCAGACTGCCCTAACTTTATATAGCCCAAACCAACATCATTTAATGTTGCTAATATCTTCTNAATTTTAGGAATATTATCAAAAAACTCTAACGCCTCTTTCACTTCCATGCGGAGAATATCTGATATTGATTTATCTTTAAATTTTATGCTTAAGGTTTCTCGATTGAATCGGTTTCCCCTACAAGATTGGCATTCTACCCACACGTCGGCTAGGAATTCCATTTCGATCAAATTCGAACCGTTTCCATTGCAGGNTTCGCAACGTCCACCATCGACATTAAAAGAGAAGCGTCCTTGTTTATAGCCTCGTAATTGAGCCTCGGGGAGTTGAGCGAATAATTGGCGGATAGGGGTAAAGACGTCGGTGTAGGTTGCAGGATTAGATCGTGGTGTTCTCCCTATGGGCTTCTGATCTATGCGGATTACTTTATCCAAATATTCGACTCCTCGGAGTTCATCATAGGCTCCTACTTCGCACTGTGCTTTGTGTAATATGCGATCAAGAGCAGGAAACAATATTCCATTTATTAATGAAGATTTTCCNGAACCAGATGTGCCGCATACGCTCGTCAGGCAACCAAGAGGAATTCGAACATCAATTCCCTTCAAGTTGTGGTGGCGTGCACCTAAGATTTCAATNAAATTACCATTACCTGCTCGTCTNNTTTTTGGTACGGNAATGCGTTTTTTACCAGAGAGGTATTGCCCAGTGATTGATGTTGCACTTTGCGATACTTGATGTGGTGTTCCACAAATTACCAATTGCCCTCCGTGCTCTCCTGCAGAGGGACCAAAGTCTACGACGAGATCTGATTCTCTCATTGTCTCTTCGTCATGTTCCACTACTATGACTGTATTACCGATATCTCGTAAACGCTTTAATGTNTCGAGTAAAAGTCTATTATCTCTATGNTGAAGGCCGATCGACGGTTCGTCGAGTATGTATATTACGCCAACAAGCCCTGAACCTATTTGTGAAGCTAACCGGATCCTTTGNGCTTCTCCTCCGGATAGAGTGTGTGCTCCCCGATCTAAAGAGAGATATCCCAAACCCATGTCACACATTAGGTGTAGACGTCCTCTTATTTCTTTTAAAGCTTCCTCAGCGATAATTGTTTTTATCGGGTCGAATTTGAGGTTTAAAAAAAAGTTACGGGTTTCGTCTATAGAGAGGCTGGTTATTTGCGAAAGGGCAAGATCTTCTATGCGAACTGCGAGCGATTCTGGTCTTAGGCGACCACCTCTGCAACCGCTACAGACCTGGGCAACCATATATGGTTCTAACTCACGTTTTACTCTATCGTTACCATTTTGAAAACGCTCTTCTAAAAAGTTAATTACTCCTTCGTAGATGTCTTCATGAGACCACGTATACCCTCTCCTGTTTGTATAGGTGAAAGTTATTTTTTTTTCGCCTGTACCATGAAGGAAAAATTTCTTTTTGTCTTGATTTAATTCTTTCCATGGAACATCAAGGTCGAATCCTAAATATTTTGCTGCTCCCTCATACATATGTAAACGCCAACGGTTATTGCGAATATTGCCTAACGGTGATATCGCTCCGCCTCGAATTGATAGTGTGGGATCAGGGACTAATAGTTGCTCACTCATGAGGACTTGTGTGCCAAGTCCTTTACACTCCAAGCACATTCCCTGTGGATTATTAAACGAAAACATTTGTGGCGTGGGCTCTTTGTAGGAGATGTCGCACGTAGGGCAATCGAAACTTTCACTGTATAACTGATCATGTTCGTTATTTCTTGATAGGATAAATGTACCTTCGCCGAGTCGTAGAGCAGTTTCTATGGCTTCTGTTAATCGGTTTTCATTGCTTTTCTTCAAGGTGATACGATCTACAACAACTTCTATACTGTGCCTACTATAGCGATCTAGGGGAGGGGCTTCATCAAGTTTAAAAAAATTACCATCTATTCGAGCCCTAATATATCCGGACTTTTGTAACTCTTCGAAGAGTTCGTGGTACTCTCCTTTACGTTCCTGAACAATCGGTGCGAGAAGTTGTACGGTCGCACCATTAGGTAACGAAAGTATACGCTTGGACATCTGATCTCGACTTTGAGCTCCGATTGGTTCGCCACACGAAATGCAATGAGGTGTTCCCACTCGAGCGAACAAAACGCGCAAGTAATCATAGATTTCTGTTATTGTTCCAACTGTTGATCTGGGATTGCTACCTGCAGTTTTTTGAGCGATTGAAATTGTAGGAGCTAAGCCAGAGATCGAGTCGATATCGGGCTTCTCTATCTGGCCCAAAAATTGGCGAGCGTAAGCCGAAAGAGAGGTGACGTATCGTCGTTGACCCTCGGCGTAAAGTGTGTCGAATGCCATAGATGATTTGCCTGAACCTGAAACACCCGTAAAACATATCAGCTTATTCTTTGGTAGCTCTATATCGATGTCTTTCAGGTTGTGTACTCTTGCGCCGCGAACTACAATTTGGTCTGTTTCCATGCCCTAATCGATACCTAACTAAAGTGATGTTTAACAATTATTATCGGCTATTGAAGAATGTGGTCGTAAATTCGATTAATGGAAAGGGGGGAATCAGGTTTTATTTTATTCATAAGTTGTTGATTATTTAACCTAATCTGTCTTCCCTTCTCTGCGGAGATTCGATTATTGACGGGCAGATAGTTTACTTGACGCTCTTCAGGACTGCTACGATATTGAAAACTCGATAAATTACGAGTTGTCATTCCGTTTTACATTATGATTTATGGAGGTTTTTGGTATGATTAAGCTGGGCGCAAACTCCGTTCTTTTTGCTGGTTTCGATCTTGAAACTGCATTTAAATACATTGCTTGTGCTGGGTATGATGGTGTTGAGCTTTCTGCAATAAAAGGTATGTGTGAGCATTTGGAGTTAGACAATTGGAAGGCACAAAGAAATCAGATCAAAGAAATGAGTGAAGAACATGGTATCGAATTGTTATCCATGGAAGAAGCGGCTTTGGACGAAGATAGACTAGAAAAAGCTTTTGCTGCAGGCGCTGAGATGGGAATCCCAGTGGTAAATGTCGGTCCAGGTGGAGTTGCAGATGTTGAGGAAGATTTTGAGCGTCAAGTGGAACTTCTCGCTAAATTGTCGGAACGTGCTAAAGCACATGGAGTTGTTTTGTGTGTAAAAGCGCACGTAGGTAATTGTATTTACAATACCCCTTCTACATTGAGAGCTATGAGTGAGATAGATTCTTCTGGGTTTGGTATTGATATGGACCCCAGTCATATCTATAGAGCGGGGGAGAATCCGGTCGAGGCCTTAAAGGCTGTTATCTCGCGAGTGAAACATGTGCACATACGCGATTGTGTTGTGCCCGAGGGCGGTCCTGGTGCTCCTGAACTTCAGGCTTGTGGCCGTGGGAATATTGATCTTGCTGGGTATGTTGCAGTTTTACACAAAGTGGGTATTGACGTGGCAGTTAACCTTGAAGTCATTGGTGCAAAAGATTATGAACTTGGACATGTTGCGACAATTGCTGCCGAAAGTAGAGGCTATTTAAATGCATGCCTGAAAAAGTGTGGAGCTCGTTAGTTGTCCATTTATTTTCTATCACCCGAATAGTGTCAAATGATTCTTCGTAGAGATTTCCCCCAAGAACATAATTATTTGTCGCAAAAAATTTTATTTGAGTGATAGAGTAATGCCTGTTGTGGAATATCAGAAAGAGAGTTGGTATGTCGGGAAGAGAGTATATTCTGGCTGAAACTAATTGGAAAAATGTTAAAGAAACAGATTTCCAATTAGCGATATTGCCATGGGGTGCTACCGAGGCACACAATTATCACCTGCCTTATTCAACTGACAACATACAGTGCGATGAAATAACGGCGGAAGCCGCTCGTCTGTCTTGGGAAAAAGGAATAAAATCTATTGTTTTGCCGACGATCCCATTTGGTGTCAATACTGGGCAATTGGATATAAAATTTGATATCAACATGAATCCATCAACGCAGTTAGCTGTATTGGATGATATTGTTTCGGCGCTCGAGCGACAGGGTATTGATAGATTATTGATCGTGAATGGACATGGTGGCAACGATTTTCGGCAGATTATAAGAGAGCTCCTTCCTAAATATGAAATCTTCATTTGTTGTCTAAACTGGTTTTCTATTGTCGATGAGAGTATTTTTGAACGTGGTGGTGATCATGCAAATGAATTAGAGACAAGTGTAATGCAATATTTGAAGCCTGAATTCGTATTACCCCTGGATGAAGCCGGAGACGGGTGCGAACACAGGTTTAAGATATCAGGTCTNCGAGAGGGATGGGTTTGGACTCAAAGGCACTGGCTGAGCGCTACAAATGANACGGGAATTGGTGATCCCGCTCTTGCATCTCCCGAAAAAGGCCGAAAGTGTGTCCAGCAGGTTGCTCAAAAGATCTCTCAATTTCTAATTGACTTGGCAGATGCTGATTTGTCGGATTTGTATGAATGATCAGCATCTATATTATGCTCATACAGTTGTCGGACTTGAGTCTATTTTGGAACGTGAAATTGTCAATGCTGGAGGTAGTATTGAAGAGAAGTTACCTGGCTTAATTCAATTTAGATGGTCTGCGGAGGTTTTTGGTCTATTTGATTTAGGTGTCTCGGAAGATATTTTTTACTGTTTGTTGAATATGGATGTTTCGTTGGGGAAGGACGGATTAAAAGCTTTAGAAGCTCAGGTTGAGACTTGTAAGTCTTGGGAAAAAGGATTGGAGATTTTCGGACAATTGTCGCGTCGTCGTGATAAAAGGATCCGATTTAGGGTCATCGCTCAGCGTTACGGTGGAGGACAGCAATATGTTCGAACTGTATTGCGGGACAGAATCACTAATGTGATAGCACGGCGTTTTCCTTCGTGGAAGGCTGTGGCAGATGGTGGTAATTTAGAATTTTGGATATGGCAGTCAAAGGAAAAAGTAATCTGCGGATTGCGATTGTCGGATCGTACTATGCGCCACCGCACTTACAAGACTAATTCCCTATCTGCATCTTTGCGTCCAGTGGTAGCTCGTGCCATGGTAATTTTAACTAAACCAACAGATCAGGATGTTTTTTTAGATCCGATGTGCGGAGCTGGAACATTACTAATCGAGCGTGGTGAATCTGGGCGTTATAGAGAATTGCTTGGCGGAGACCTTTCCAAACAAGCTCTCCTTGCTACGAAGGATAATATCGGGCCGCGTTATAAACCAATTAGAATTCGTCAGTGGAACGCCTGTAATCTGCCTTTAGATTCTGGAAGTGTAACCAGTGTTGCATGTAATCTTCCATTTGGTAAGAAAATAAAAACGAAAGAAGGTCTGCCTGATTTGTATACTCGAGTACTAGGTGAAATTCGGCGAGTAATCCAGCCATATTCTCTAACGGTATTATTGACGAGTGAGCGAAATTTACTCATGAATTTGCTGAAAAAAAATAATAAATTGCATATAGAAAAAGTCTTGCCGGTTGAATTACTAGGTCAACGCGCATATACTGTTGTTGTTCGAGCGATATGAAGTTTTGTTTTTAACAAAAGAAAGGTTAGTCTATGGCAGATTTTACAAATAAGTCTGTAGTAGTAACGGGAGGGGCAAAGGGTATCGGCAGTGGTATAGTAAGGGCCTTTGCTGAGGCTGGTGCTCGAGTTGCATGTGTAGATACAGATGAGTTGGCCGGAGAGCAGATTTCTAAAGAAGTTGAAGGATATTCTGGAGAGACTCGATTTTATAACGCCGATGTTTCTGAGGCTTTAAAATGTAAAAATTTATGTGATTCTGTTGCTAGAGATTGGGGCGGTATCGATATACTTTGCAATAATGTGGGAATACAACCTACCTCGAGCTATTTACCTGCGCATGAATTGCCTAATGAAATGTGGGATCGAATTATAGATGTCAATTTGAAGAGCCATTTTTTAATGAGTAAATACAGCCTCCCATACATGATAGAGGCTTGTAGCGGGGTAATTATCAATACGGCAAGTGTTCAAGGGCTACAATCTGCCATGGGTGTTTCTGCGTATGCTGCAAGCAAGGGAGGAATTCTTTCTCTTACTCGTCAGTTGGCTCTAGAATATGCCCAGTATGGTGTTCGAGTCTTAGCGGTAAACCCCGGAACCGTTGATACGCCTTTGGTGGAAGAAGCTCGAATTTATACGGGGCAAACTCGTGAAGAGTTGACTCAAGAAGCTGTGGATAGTCACCCGGTTGGAAGGATGGGAACACCCTCTGACGTTGCGGCTGCGGTAATATTTCTTGCAAGTGAAGAGGCTGNATTTATGACGGGGAGTTACATTAATGTAGATGGCGGCCTTATGGCTAAGGGAGCCTGGGCGTAAAAGATTGGTGTTGTGTTGGAAGATATAGATGTTTCAAAATATTTGATGCGTGGTTACTGGATATTCCGGAGAATTATTCCTGCTTCTCTTCTGCGAGATTTACGTTGTCAGGCTGATATTGCACGGTCTTTAGCTCACGAAATAAATGGACCACAGGCGCAGCGTATTCAACCGCTTGAAAAATTTTCCGACAAGTTGGATTTCCAACCATTTAAGGATTATGCTGAGTTAGCAGATTTGCGTGAGGCGATAGAATCTTTACTAGGCCCCGGCTACACGCATGCGCATTTGAATATAATGGGCTTACTAGTGGAGCCACTNGAACATCCCTGGNNTTGTGGTTGGCACAGAGACGGAGTTGTTGAAGTGCCGATACGGGATCGCAACCCAGCGATGAATGCTGCTATGAAAGAGTTTTGGCATGATTTACGTGTATTCAATCAAGTGAATTGTGCCCTATATGCAGATTCTAGCACGTGGTTCGTTCCTGGTTCACATTTGCGTACTTTTGATGAACCAGGAGAGATTGAGAGCACAGGGCGCTCGGATATGCAGATTCCGCCTGGATCAATGTCTTCTGCTGAGGCGGAACGATATTATCTGGACCATTGTCTAAGCATGCCTAATGCTGAACCAATTCATCTTTTTGCAGGAGATTTTATGATTTATAGAAACCTTGCATGGCACACTGGGCTTTACCTACCCTACCAACCGCGTGCAACGATACACGACATAATAAGTCATCCAGATAGTTCGATAATCACAGCCAAATGGCGTAAGTTACAGGAGGTTGCTCGCTCATCAGCAAAATAAAATTCAGAGGCATACTTATTGAGGGATCTTATGGATTTTTGTGCGAATTCGTTTTACAGTTTTTTTAGGGTGAAAATGTTAAGTAGGAGGAAAAGTGTTGGATAAAGTAGCTAGATTGCCGGACAAATATTTAGACTCTGCAAAGAGTATCATTAAAGAGAATAGATCAAAGACTCAATGCAAGGCGTGTTACGATCGCGGTTATATAGGGACTAACCAAGATAACATGGTTGTTCCTTGTAGCAAGTGTGTCAACGTTGAGGAAGTTATGATTAAATGGCGAGAATATGTTCGAAACGATGGGGAGCTTACGGCTCTTTACGGAGACTATTTTGAGGAAGAAGAAGAACGACCTGAATAGAGTGGTTCATTTCAAGATCACGAATTTTTAAAACGTGTTATATCACCTTTGCCGCTTCGTAAAACTATCGGTTCTTTGTGCACTAAAGAAATTACAGAAGATGGCTCCGCTACTATTTCTCCATCGGTTATTATTAGATCCACTTTATCTCCCATAAATTGCTGAAGGTCTTGGGGATTATTCAGGACTTGTTCACCAGAAAAATTGGCGCTTGTGCTTAATAATGGTTTCTTGAGTGCGCTGACAATTGACAAGGGTATTTTATGATCTGGAATGCGAAGCCCTACGGTTTTCTGTTCGGTGAGCAATTCTTTAGGTGCTTGGCTGGAAGCCGGTAAGACAAAAGTGTAAGGACCCGGAAGGAATTTTTCTAAGAGTTTTTCCCGTTTTTCTGATACATGTGCGTAATTTTTTATATGGCGTAGATCGGCACACACAAAGGACATGGGTTTGTTGGCGTCGCGTCCTTTGATATCCAGGACTCGTCGTATGGCATCTGTATTTGTTATGTCACACCCTATGCCGTAAATGGTATCTGTAGGATAAATAATCACTCCGCCATTCAGCAGTATATTTTGTGTGAATTCAATTTGTTCTTTGGTTAAGCCAGAGTTGTAGGCTTCTATCTGTATGGCCAATTTATTATGCTCTTTCATCATTGATTTTTCTGATCCAAGTGTCCACGACGGCATCTACCATTTCTTGTCCGTGCTTTTTGTTTGCAGTCCAACTGTTGTGAGATTCGCTTTGTCGACAATACCATGGGGCATTTCCATCTAATTGATCCTGTTGGACTAATTCTGGCCTGGTAGCGATAAGGAATGAAGTTTCATTGTATCCAGCATGGTCTCCTCCTGCCGGAGGACTGGCAGTGGCCAATATCATAGGGTGTACTTCAATTCGTCCCCAAACGTTACCGGCTTTTTTCATATCTTCTTCTCGCCCCCACCATCCTGGGGAAAAACCAGCTGCCAAGGTAGATTCAAAGGTAAGTTCAGCAGCAGCTTTTTTAAAGGCTAAAGCGAGAGGAGCTTCCATACCTTGATGCATGATAATTACATAAGTTTTTTTAAAACCCATTGTTATAAAATTTTTCAAAATACTTTTTACATATCTTCCGAAAGAATCATAATCTGGGTCAATGGTTCCATCTTCTGGGCCGCCTAATGCATATCCAGTTGGACCGTAATCAAATGAAGGCGCGATAGCGCAATCGGTCCGCTCTGCTATGAGGTGACAGATTTCTTCGACAATGATTGTATCATGACCTATTGCCATGTGCGGTCCATGCGTTTCCACGCACCCTGCCGGTATGAGTAGCGGGTTTCCGGATTGTACACAATCGGCTAATTGGTAAGGAAGCATATTTTTTAAAAGCATAGGATTCTCCAAACAATATATTTTGCGTGAGAAGTTGTGACTTAGTAATATAACGCACCAAACTATAGCAAATCCAGAGACATTATGATGCATACCGTAATAGGAACAGCAGGCCACATTGATCATGGGAAAACCAGTATAGTAAAAGCATTGACTGGTGTTGATACGGATCGACTACCTGAAGAAAAAGAGCGGGGTATAACGATAGACTTAGGTTTTGCTTTTCTTGGCGATCACGCAACTATAATAGATGTCCCTGGACACGAGCGTTTTGTAAAGACTATGGTAGCGGGAGTTACCTCTATAGATATTGCTTTGTTAGTTATAGCCGCTGATGATGGTGTTATGCCCCAATCGAAAGAGCACTTAGATATTTTGCAACTATTAGGTGTTCAATACGGAATCATTGCGTTGAACAAAATTGATCTTGTTGATAGCGAGTGGGCAGATCTACTTGAAGATGAACTGCGAGCTTTTACTAAGGGCTCTTTTCTTGAAAATTCACCTATTATCCGTGTTTCAGCCGAGACTAGACAAGGAATAGAGGAACTGGCCGACCAACTTAATAAATTCAAGGTTTCTGAAAATAACTCCAAGAAGTCTGGACCTTTTCGCATGCCTGTGGATCGGTTTTTTTCCATAAAAGGCTTTGGTCCTGTAGCCACTGGTACTGTTTTATGTGGAAAAATACAAACGGGAAATAATTTGGATGTGCTACCAAGTGGTTTATCCGCTCGCGTAAGGAATCTTCAGGTCCATGGTAAAAAAGTAAATGTTGTTTCTGCTGGAAATCGCGCAGCAATTAACATGGTGGGAGTTAATTTAGATGAGGTAAAACGAGGCGATGTATTATCAGAATCTGGGATATTTAAAACTACCCAGTTACTTGATGCTCAGCTGGCTATACTAGAATCTAGTCCAGTTGAATTATTCCAAAGGGCACGTGTTCGATTACATGTAGGCACGGCCGAAGTTTTGGCCCGAATTCAAATATTGGGTCGTGACAATTTACTTCCTGGAGATAATGGTTGGGTTCAACTTCGTTTAGAGTCACCAATATCGGTAGCTTGGGGAGACCGTTTTGTTATTCGCCGTTATTCACCTGCTTTAACTATTGGAGGCGGGGTCGTTCTCGACCCAAGGCCTCCTAAAAGACGCAGAGTAGATTACCATGAAATAGATCATTTGATGGATTTAGATAGTAACTGCGTTACCAATGCGGTGAAAGGCCTAATTGCTTCATCAAAATATTGTTTGTGGAATCAAAATGAATTTAGTTCTGCACTCGCTCAAAATTTGGATGAAATAAAATTATGTTTACTTGACCTTGAGTCCAAAGGCTACGTTCTATTGGAGAGGAAAGAACCGTATTTAATAGCTATAAAGGCTGAGGATGCAGAAGCGATAAAAAATAAACTGATAAAACAGCTCGAAGAATATCATTCAACGTTCCCGCTTAGGATCGGGGCACATCGACAAGAAATTCGACAGAAAATTGTTCCTCACATTGAGGATGAACTTCTTGATTGGATGCTCGGTGAACTTGAGGAGGAACAGAAAATAGAGTCTGGAGAATATGGTATTCGAATGGTTGGCTTTGAAATAGTGTTTAGCAAAGAGGACACAGATTTTGCAAATAAAATCGAAGAGTTAGTCAAAAGTGCGGACTGGTCTTCCCTTCTAGATGCTGATGCGCTTTCTCTGGAGCTGGAAGTATCGATAAAGCCACTTCAGTCAATGATCACTGCTCTAAAGCATTTNGGAACGATAATATCGATCTCAGATGGATTGCTTGTTCATGTTGAAAAACTTGTTTTGGCTCGTACGGCGTTATTATCTCATTTTGAAAATAATAGAGAAATCAGTGTCGCTACATTTCGTGATATATTGAATGGAAATCGGCGGATAGCATTAGCTTTATTAGTTCAATTTGATGATGAGAATATAACTAAGCGCTCTGGTGATGTTCGTATCCGCGCTAATCTTAATTCGTAAAAGCCCTTTAAATTAATCTTTANTTNCGTGTGATTTTTATCCCTCGTCATACGTTCCTATTGGTCGTGCCCATATATTTCTAAAACGGACCAAGTCCCCGTGGTCTTGTAAGCGTAGTGGTCCTTTTGAAGCATGCGCTTTATATGGATATACATTTCGATGTCCAGTTGGGCCTAGGACTTCAAGGTTGTTATGGACTACAACGCCGTTATGTATCACGGTGACAATGGCAGGTCTGATAAGATCTATTCCATCAAACTGTGGAGCACTCCACAATATGTCGTAACTTTGCCAGGCTCCGGGTTCACGGCAAGCATTGACTAGGGGAGGATATTCGCCGTAGATAGAAGCTGTGATTCCATCGGCATATGTTGGGTTTTTGTATCCATCTAAGATCTGAATTTCGTATAGCCCCATGATAAACACACCGCTATTTCCACGACCCTGGCTCTCGCCTTTTATTTCGGCGGGACATGCAAATTCCAAATGATACTGAACGTCACCGAAATAGATATTGCTTTGAATGTCGCCTGTTCCAGGAGATACCTCCATATAATTCTCTTCTAGTCTCCATTTTGCAGAGTCTCCANCTATACTATCCCATTTGGAAAGATCTTTTCCGTCAAATAAAATAATTGCATCTGACGGAGGTCTTCCGATTTCATCAGCGGGTGTTATTACTCTCGGTGAAGGTCTTTTGGGGTCATGAACACAATATTTTGAGCCTTTTATTATTGGTGTGTCGTCGTAGCCAAGCGTTCCCATCTAGCAACTCCTAATTTCTGAAATAGAATGTATCATTTTTTGCAGAAATACGGTTTCGAGACGGGTTCCGTCAACCCTTTGGATAAATTTTTCTTGTGAAAAAGGTAATCGATGAGTTTTATTGGGTTTTAGGGAGGTCTTTTTAACGTGAAAATTGATCGTACATGTTTTATTCTACATACCTTCGCACTCTTTCTTTATGCGTCGAATACTTTCGGCCAGATTCAATATTGGGTTATGGGAGGACACGGTATTAGTTGGGAAACCAGTGACAGTTCCAATGCAATGATACAATTTGATAAGGAAAGAAACTGTATTTATCCAAGGTATTTTTCTCCAGGAGAAAATATTTACTTGGCTGTGGGAGATTGGTCTGAACTCAGAAACCCCCAAGAATTAGGATTTTTGGATGGCCATCAACCCCGTTTGTGGTTTATGGACGGGTTGAATGCTTACGCAACTTCTTACTTCGATAGTCCTCTTTATGTCGATGGTGATCGATCTACTTACAATACGGCCCGAGATGGGTTCTGGACTATTGATGTTGGTGTACCTGTGCCGGCTTTTCAGTTTGCGCTTTATACTCCTACGTCAGGTACTCGCTCGGATGGTCTACCCCTTAATAAAGATTCAGTTCCAGCTTTTGAAATCACTGCCTCTGAGGAATCAGATGAATCTATTTTTCAATTAGGTTATAATCGGCTTCCAACCCTCATCTCAAATGTAACGCGTAACTTCGATAGTGAGGTCGAATTCGATTTTCGGCAACAGTATGTAAGATTCATCAGGTTTAATCGAAATGAGTCCATAATTGATGAACAAAATACTACGGATAGTAATACGATTCGGGGTACTATTTCGGAGTTTGTTTTGAGGGGTGAAGGCGTTCCAAAAAGAGCCATTTATAGAAGTAAAATATTACCGATTGGTAGGGAAGTTAACTTCGGACGTCTATTTTGGTCTGTGCGGATGATGCGAATGGTCGAAGGAGAACCAGTTTTAGTAGAAGATGGAGAAGCGTGGTTAGAAGTAGAAATGCGAACGGGAAGAGACGAAGATCCAAATGTATACCATGAATACACAGATTCAGGCAAGGAATTTCCTGTATCCAGAGATCGTTACGAAAATGTGTTACGAGATCGGGAGGGGGCTTATAGTACGGGTGCAATATTACAGGCTGATCGACGTCCTGGTATTAGAGCGTCAGTACAGGACGACTCTGAGAATTGGAGTTTTTGGTCTAGTCAACTGTTTAAAAGTGGTAGTGCCATTGATCTGCGTAATGGATCGTTCATGCAAATCCAATTGTCACTAAAGAGTAGGTCGTTTTTTGATTGGGTTGAGGTCGATTCTTTGTGGTTCGAAGTTTCTAATCCACTTGCTGAGCGAGTTGTTGGTGAGGTTGCACGTCTTGATGATCCACAACCTGCGCATGGGTTTACGCAGGTTGATTTCGGAGATGAGACGGAATTTGTTTATGACCTAAGAGGATATTTTTCGGAGAATCATGGTGGTTTTGATGTAGTGCGTGTAAATACACGTAGTAGGCCTAAGTTTGTTCGATTGGAGATAGGAGAGTTTTATGAAATCGTAGAGCCGAAAAAAATTTTAACAGATGATTTTGGTTTTAGTGTTCAATTGTCTACTCATGTCAAGCAGTCTAACAATCTTTTGATACGCTTAGTGTTTTCTTCGTCAGTTTATATTCAGGCCGTATCGTTTGAAGCAGAAGTATATGATTCATCTTTAGATTTATTGCCACAGCCGGTCGAGGCGGGAGACGTAAGTGCGGCATTGTCAACAAATGACTTTAACGTAATAGCTACAACAAAAAAAATAAAAAATTATGCTAACAAAATCCGTGTTAATTCAGGGATAGTGACACCGAATGGCGATGGAACAAATGATGAGTGGATAATGAATTACGAGCTATATTCTTTACCCTATCAAGTTGTTGTAAATCTGGTCGTTTTCGACATTGAAGGAAAAAATATTGTTCGTATTGACGCTGGAGTACAGGAAGCTGGGTTGCAAGAAATACGTTGGAATATTCGTGATAACAATAACCATTTGTTAGCACCAGGCTTGTATTTTGTAGGGTTCGAATTAGAAACTGATTCAGGTAACGTGCGTCATGTTCGTCCAGTTGGTATAGCTTATTGAGGAGAATAATGTGAAAATATTGAGTTATTTCATCGCTCTCAGCAATCTGCTCTGCATTGAAGTTTTGGAAGGGGAAATGTTGACCTTTGATTCAAAAGAGAAATGGGAAGGTTGGACGTTACCAAGTGGTTTAGTCGAAATAGATAAAAAAGGCCATCTTGTTCTAAGGAAGTTTCGGAAAAATATTAATGCAATACAAGGAGCTGGTGCATTCGAGCATAGCACTTCGCAAAACGGTGTTGTTCGTGGTGGAATTTGGAGAGTAGGCTCGGGGGCATCGACAGCCTCTACGGTGATTGATGGGAAATATGAGACTTATTGGAAACCTGACCCAGATGATCCTTTAGCCAAGTGGGAGATTGAAATAGATCTTGGAAGATCTGTGTTGGCTCGGAACATTCAACTCTATTTTCCCGATTTAGATGGAGCCCGTCCGCCTACGCAATTCTCTGTTTATGTTGCCACTGGAGGCTCAATCGATACTCAAAAAGACATTTTTTATTTCGAACCAGTATATCAAACGACCTTGCCTAATAAAAAAACTGAGATTGAAGTTGATTTGTCAGGCAGGAGAGATTCGGCCCGAGTGGTAGATTCTAATACGCGGAGAGATAACTTTTTAGAATCAGGCTTTAGAACTGTGCAATATGTTCGGATTAGCATAGACGAGAAGATTAAAGATGCAGCTCTTGCAGAAATTCATGTTGATGCAGTCGGAGATAATGTAGCTTTAGGTCTGATGGAGCGCGGTGGAACAATATCGGCGGGAATAGTTGTTCGCGATGCTTACGGTATGGTTGATGGGAATATGAATACTTACGCTAGCAAATTTACTACGTACAGGGCAACTGGTGGTTGGCGAGATGAGGGCCTGTGGTGGGAGATGGATTTAGGTGCCCAATTTTGGCTGGACGAAATCTTTATTTATTTTCTGAATCCCGGAGAAGGCGCTTCAGGATCGTCCGTAAAAAATGCTGGTACGGGATTTTCATTTCTTCATTCTGATGGCAAGAGGACGACTTCGGGTGATGTTGACTATGATCGCTTCATCGTTCAGGGCAGGGAGGATGGGACGGAGTGGGTTAATAAACGTCATTTCCGATATGTCTTTGCTCCGAAGAAGATTCGGTATTTGTTTTGGCACGGTCACCTTACTGCTCTCGAATGGTTTGTCCGAGTACCGGAGTTAATGTTGTTCTCGGCCGGTTACCCAGCCCAAGTAATTTTGAGGTCTGAATTTATAGATTTGGGTGCTGTGGCCGGAGATCAGAGAGCAAAAGCTATTAAAGCGCTTCATTGGGACGCCATTTTTCCTAAATACACTGAAATTAGGTTGCGTTCAAGATCGGGTATGTTTCTCGATGAAAACTATATTTTTTACAATAAAATTGGAGAGCAGGTGACCGAAGCTCGATTCAATAGTATGCCAGCTGTTTTACGGGGCAAGGTAGACACTACGGTCATAGTAGGTAGTGACTGGAGTGGTTGGAGCAATTTTTATCAGAAAACAGGTGAATCTTTTAAGTCAGAAAGTCCAAGACGCTATATTCAGTTGGAAGCTATTCTTGCGACCGACGATCCTGAAAGTACTCCCGTAATAAAGTCTTTAGGCATTGAATTCGAAGATGCTCTGGTGAAGGATGCTCGCGGTGCTGTTGTGCCAAATGAGGCTCGACCGAATGAAGAAACGGATTTCACTTATCAGCTCAGAAGTGATGCAGATAAAGAGCATAGAGGTTTTGATAAAGTCCGCTTTTTTTGTCCCGGAAGCGTAATTAATGAAGGTTCTATTAAAGCGCATAAAGCTGAGATGGAAATTGATGTTGAGGTGTTTGTTCACAGTGACTCAATCACTGTAATCCTGCCTGAAATTGTGAGCAACGACACGATTATTTTCTCTTTTTCTGCAGTTGTTTTTCAAAATGCTGCGTCTTTTGACGTAGATATTGGCAATAGTCAGATTTTTGGGTTATGGCAGAACGTAGAACCAGTCGAACGAAGGGCAGATCAGGTGTTTTTACCCGAGTTGGTTAGGGGAAACCGTCTTTTGAATGACGTAGAATTTTCTTCTGGTATTTTGACTCCAAACAATGATGGTTTTAATGATGAACTGAAAGTTAAGTTCGTGGTTTACAAAACCGAAGTTGCTGAGGCATATGGTCGTGTATACGATTTGAGTGGACGGATGGTCGCAAAACTGTCCAAAGGTAAAGATCGTTTTGGAAACATTTACACCTGGGATTCCCGAGACGATCATGATAAATTCGTTGCACCTGGAATCTATTTAGTACAAATTACAATAGATACTGATATCAGTTCCGAAAGTGTAATGCAGAACGTGTCAGTAATTTACTAGATCCGAGAGAACTAAGAGTCTATAATAGGGCGGTTTAGGCGAATATGATAAGGTGGTTCCATAACCGCTCGCTCTTCAGGAGAGAGACCTTCCATCATTGAATCCGGCCAGTCATAATTTTTTGCATACGCAATGTTTCCGGGAGAGTAACGGAACAGAGCCGTACGACGTTGATGATCCGCTTTCCAGGGGAGCGTACCATGTGTTAATGCCTCGGTGAATATTATCACATCGCCAGCGTTGCATGTTATCTGTTTTACCACGTCCTTATATTCCTCGTATCGGGTTAGGGATCGGGGTGGTGCAATGTTACCTTTGTGGCTTCCTGGTACTACGGCAAGTCCCCCGTCGCCGTCCCGAATATCGGATAGTTGCCATGCTACTACTGTGAGTCCATTATGCATTTTTCCGTTTTTGAAAATATAGTATTGGTGCGGATCAAAATCGGGCCCCGAAGATCCGTGAAGAATATGTCCCTCAGCACCTTTTCGCATTGTGATGATGCCCATATTATGGTCCAAGCGAAATCCAGGATTTAGTAGTTCAGATAAGTAGGGTGTAATTTTTGAGTGTGCTAGCATTTTGCGAAAAGGGTCTCGATGTGGTTTGGGCCAAGACAGAGCTCCTTCCAAGTCACCACGGCCAGTATCGCCGAGTAATTCACCTGACCCCCCTGATAATGAGAATTCTCCTTTACGTTCCTTGATTTCATTTGAGTAATGATCTATCGCTTTATTTGCTTCATCAATTTCGTTCTGATCAAGTACGTCTCGGATGATAATATATCCATTCAAATCAAAAAGATATTTTTCATTATCATTCATATTTGAATCCTTTGTGATTATTTTGAAATCGTGACTTAAAGACATTTTTCGATGTTATCTAAAAATGACACGTTTAGCCATTAATTAGTTACTGAACGATTCGATATTGTGTATCAATGGGTAACCGATGTTTGTCTGTTTACAGCGAATTCAAGTTCCCAGCGTTTTTCTATTTTCGCTCGCCATAACTCGGCCTTTTCTTTCAGAACAGAGGTCAACTCGGGATGATCGTTAATTAAGTTGTATTTTTCGCTTGTGTCTTCATCAAGATTGGCCAGATGTATTGGACACTCTGGTTCATCATGTTCAACCAACTGTCAATTGATCGTTAATTTCCAAGGACCTTCGCGCACGGCTGTTTGATTCCCCATTTCCCAATAAATAGGTCGCTCTGAAGGGTCGGAGTTCCCCAAGATATAAGGAAGTATATTTATACCATCAAGTTCGAAGTTGGTCTGATCGCCTCCGGCGATGTCCAATAATGTAGGGAAGATGTCCATGGAGGCACAGGGAGCGTCTAATACTTGTTTTTCTGGGATATGGTTGGGCCAATGCATTATACCTGGTAGACGAATTCCTCCTTCGTAAAGACTAAATTTGTGTCCCTTTAATCCACCAGAAATTCCACCATAATAAGGGTCTAAGTTCCCATCAAGCCAGTTTCTTGATTCACGAGACGGGCCATTATCCGAGGTGAAAAATGAGCATGTAGTTTCAGCTAAACCAAGTTGTTTTACTTCTCGTAAGATTTCGCCTATACTGTCGTCTACCGCTGATAGCATAGCTGCCATAATTTGACGGTCCCATGGCAGATTGGGAAATCGTTCCATGTATTCTTTCGGTGCATGCATTGGGTAGTGTGGCGCATTATATGGAACGTAAAGGAAAAATGGTACGTTTTCTGAATGTGCTTTCCGTATGTATTCTACCGCCTTTTTCGTTATCATTTCTGTAAAATATGAACCGTTGTCCCAAATTTCTTTATTGTCTTCCCAGAGGTCATGAGTCGGGTTTTGCCCAGGTCCTCCGCGATTAGATCCCCAGTAGAAGATGTGGGAATAATAATCGATACATCCTGCCATAAAGCCGTACCAATGATCAAAGCCTTGAGCATTAGGTCGTGAATCGGGATGTAGACCAAGGTGCCATTTACCAGTCATGAATGTTTTATAACCTAGTGTTTGGAGAGCTGATCCTATCGTGGGTATTCCCATTGGTAAGCCACTGGCTGTTCGATGTCCAGCTAATATTTGTCTTACACCAGCGTTACCTGGGTAGCGGCCGGTTAGTAATGCGGCTCGGGATGGGCTGCAAACAGGACTATTTGAATACCAAGAAGTGAATCGAGCACCTTCATCTGCCATTCGGTCCAAATTCGGAGTTTGGAAGTCTGAGCAGCCCATGCAAGATAGATCTCCATAACCTTGGTCATCAGTGAGAAACACAATAAAATTAGTCATATAAGTTTGCCTATTAGTATCCGATTTTTCTTAAGTGTTTAATTTGCAACACAGTATAAAAGTTTTTTTTCGGGGTATTATTTTATTTCTTTTGATTATAAATTGGAATACAATATCTTNGTTTTCGATAACAAAGAAAAAAGTCAGAAGACCACNCTACGGAATTAAGTATTACCCCGCAAGGTCTTCGTGCTCTGTTTTGGGGAGAGGAGGAATCAACATGAGAGTAATTGAGAAAGGTTTGCCTGAAGAAGTAGGCGTTGATAATAAAGGCTTAGGAAGAGCCAATGATCATTTATGTAAGGCGATAAAGTCAGGAGAAATCGGTGCCGCTTCGTTGACCGTTGTTCGTCGTGGAAAAGTGATTTTTGAGCGGGGATACGGACTTATTTATCCTGCAGTNGGTTCTTCNGTTGTAAATGTTGATTCTGTATTTTTGTTGGCNTCGATCACCAAACCAGTTACAGTATGGTCTCTTATGCAACTCGTTGACGAAGGTGAGATCTCCATCGATGACCCTGTGAGTCACTATCTTCCAGAATTTTCGGGTGGAATGCGTAATCGANTTTTAGTTAGGCACTTACTTTCTCATACTTCGGGCTTGCCAGATATGTTGCCAAAAAATGTTGAATTACGTAGATCTCACGCTACGTTGGATGAGTTTGTNNAAGGTACAATCCAAACACCTCTACAATTCGAGCCCAATANTGATTTCAGCTATCAGAGTAAGGGCACNTTNTTGGCTNCCNCTATTGTTGAAAGAGTNAGTGGTGAATCTCTCCGTGATTTTCAGCAACGTCGGATTTTTTCTCCGTTAAATATGCGATCTTCTTCCTTGGGGTTGGGTGGGCGCAGCGTAAAAGACCTTGTTTGGTGCGGAACGGCTTCTGCTGATAGGGAGAGTGAGGATGAACGCAGTTGGGGATGGAATACAAAATATTGGCGTGATTTAGGTGCNCCATGGGGGGGTATGCATAGCAACGGTAAAGATCTTGCTGTTTTATTACAGACGGCGATGAACGGTGGAATATATGATGGTCACCGTATACTTAGTTTTGCTTCTGCGCAGGCGATGCAGCGGAATCAGAATACACATTTGGCGGCTCCTTGGGGCCTCGGTTGGGCTATGGCAGACAGTATCGTTTGGAATCGATGTGGTGAATTAGTTTCAANCAATACGTTTGGACATACAGGAGCGACTGGTACNGTTGCGTGGGCAGATCCTTTGCGTGAGTTAATTTGTATAGTACTTACGAACAAAATGTCTCACGAAGGATCGCTGCTAAGACGTGTTTCTAATGCGGTGTCGGCTGCTGTTGTTGATCCGTGAAACTAATTTTGGAGAGCATTATTCAACGAAGTGCTTGCCTTTTCTAGTGTATCGCGTAACGTGAAGTCTCCAGTACCGATTAATAATTGAGCGCCATTTGCCCGCCATTCTTTCCATTGGGTATGGTTGCCCCCTGCTATTCCCCAAATTTTTCCACAGTTCTGTGCGGCTGTCGCNATCGTTTGAATAGCCGCTTCTAAATTCGGAGCATCATCTTTTAAACCTAAACGCAAACCCAAGTCACCAGGGCCAACAAATAATCCATCTATACCTTCGATTGCTGCTATAGCTTCTGCATTTTTTAACGCGTTCAATGTTTCTATTTGAACGATGATAAAAGTTTCACGATTAGCATCTTCTACGAATCCTTCGCTGGCTAACTGATAATCTGAATCTAATCCCGNGCCATCCAGCCCTCGGTTGCCAATTGGAGGAAATTTTACAGAGCGGGCNATGTGTTTAGCTTCGTCGGGACTATCTATAAGCGGCATTAGTAGGCCGCTTGCACCGTCTTCAAAATATCGGTATAGCATGGTCCGCTCTAATGTCGGTGCTCTCACCATACAGTCAATGTCGAATTGATGACACATCGAAAGTAGGCTCTGAACTTCTCTGACTTCCATCGCTCTATGTTCCAAATCAAGCCATATTCCGTCAAATTCGCAGTGAGCAGCGTGACGAATATAGAATGGTAGATAATGACCTAAAGCAGCAAATGTTGCACATTGACCTGAACGAAATTTTTCGATAACCCGACTTTTTCGCATATTCAACTCGATTCTTTCGAAAATTTTCTCGATTTTCTGGTTGATTATTCAAATCGTAAGATCCCAAAGTAGTGACATCAAAAGAACAGAAAAACCATTGAACGAACAAGTTAAGATTTTTTGACTTCATTTTGTTACTAATGTTTGGATATTTTCTGACGGATTGTTTTATTATGGAGCTACTGCTTTTGGGTAAATAGGCGTTTCTTGTTTGTTACATTTTTCAAAGGATTTTAATGTTATCGGGGTTGTTGTTCCTTGTCCTGATGTTTGTTTCAGGTTTTATATGCCCAATATACGCTGGAGATATTCCACTTTCTGCTTGGCCAAAAAGTTGGTTTGAAACTCCTAAGACAGCTTCTGAATTAGAAATAAATTCTTTTAATCAGTCTCCCATATTGGATGATGATGTTTTAAACGGTAAACTTCCACCCGTGGTTGATCGACTGCCTGATGATCCTATCGTTGTTGAGGGTATAAATGGTATCGGGAAATATGGAGGTACAGCACAACTATTTTATGCTGGTGAACAACTNTTAAATGTTCAAGAGGGGCCGTTGAGACCTGGTCCAACGTTGAAATTAACTTTACCGAATTTTGCGCGAAGAGTTGAATACAGTAATGGATCCAAAACGTTAACGATTTATCTGAGGGAAGGTCACCGCTGGTCGGACGGGCACCTAATTACGTCGAGTGACTTTGAATTTTGGTTTAATCATGTTTTGATGGATAAACGATTAACACCGGTTGTTGAAACGAGATTTAAAGGGGCTCAGATTGAGATTCATGATGACTTCAGTTTTAGTTATCATTTCCCCGATCCGCAGCCACTTTTTTTGAAATTNCTTGCCCACAGTGGATGGCGAGTCTCACTACCNGCTCATTTTATGAAAAGNTTTCATCCTCACTTCACTTCGGTTGAGCANTTGGAAAAAGAAGCAGATGAGCAAGGTCTTCAGGACTGGCGGACCTATTTTCAAGTTGTAAACAACACACGTGACCTAATGGTTTTTCATCGACCTGTGAAGACGGCATATGTTATAATCAGTCGTACTTCTACAAGAGCTAGGTTCCGACGGAACCCTTATTATCCCAAGGTGGATTATGCAGGTAATCAGTTACCATATATCGATAATTTGGAAGTAAGAAGGGTTGGTAGTGAAGAGATGATGGCTGCAAAAGCATCTACTGGTCAAGTTAGTTTGGCTGGCCGTCAATTTATGACGGGAGATATTCCGCTCTTTAAGAAATTCGAAAAAGAAAATGGATACGAGACGTATTTATGGCCTCGTCCCTATGGATCCGATGTCGCGGTTATGATAAATATGACGCACCAAGACTCGTCCAAACGGCGTGTCTTTTCTGACGTCAGGTTTAGGCGCGCATTATCTTTGGCTATCGATCGTGATGAAATCAATCAAATTGCGTATTTTGGTCACGGTGTACCTCGTCAACTCACTGTTGTGCCGGCAAGTGCCTATTTTGAGCCTGAGTTTGCACAATCCTGGTCTGATTTTGATGCAGCGAAAGCGGTTGCACTGCTTGATGAAATGGGCCTGCGCGATCGAGATGGAGACGGACGCAGAGAGGGTCTTGATGGACTTCCTTTGCAACTGACTTTAGAGTATACCTTAGGCGAAACGCCGAAGCAAATCACTGTTGAATTGATTACAGCGCATTGGAGAGATGTTGGTATTCATGTAAGTTTGAAGCAAATTAGTGGCGCACTGCAAAATATACGTGCTAGAGGCGGGTTGATGGATATAAGTATTTGGCACGCCGATCGTAACGCGGATATACTTTTTCCCATTGAACCATTTTGGTATGTCCCTATGCATATTGGACAAGAAATTAATCATTGGGCGGAGTGGTCACGTTATTATCGTTCTGATGGAATGAGAGGGTTTGAGCCTCCTGCTGAGGTAAAAAAATTGATCGCTTGGTGGGAAATATTGCGTAGGACCGACGATTCGGACGAGCGGATCGCTATGGGTAAGAATATTTTACGTTCGCAAGCGGAAAATATTTGGGCCATTGGTATAATTGGTTTGGGCCCGCATCCCTTAATCGTCCGAGATGATATGAAAAATGTACCACGGGACGGTTACTGGGGTTGGGATTCTCGTTGGTCTTGGCCATACTATCCGGAGACATGGTACATCCAGACAGAGAAATGATATGTTAAATTACATAATACGCCGTACACTCTTGATGATACCGACGTTGGCGATAATTTCAATTTTGGTCTTCATCATTATTCAGTTGCCCCCTGGCGACATAATTACTTCGCGACTCCAAGAATTGCAAGCGGAGGGGCAAGAAGTCTCGGAAGAGCAGATAGCTGCGCTAAGGGCGCGCTACAATCTAAATGATCCCTTAGTCATCCAGTATTTTAAGTGGATAAGTGGCTTTATCCAGGGAGATTTCGGTTATTCGGTAATGTATGGGCAATCTGTTAATAATTTGATTTGGGACCGGCTTGGTTTTACGTTACTTATCACTTCCACTGCTACATTTTTGACTTGGTTAGTGGCGCTTCCGATAGGAATTTACTCTGCGTTGCGTCAATATTCTCTTTTAGATTACGTGGCTACATTGGCTGCTTTTGTGGGTTTGGCGACACCAAATTTTCTGTTGGCTCTGGTGCTTATGTTTTTGGGTTATGAATGGTTTGGAATTGCGGTAGGAGGACTTTTTTCTCCTGAATATGCCGACGCTCCGTGGAGTTGGGCTAAGATTGTTGACCTTCTTGGACATCTATGGATACCTGCGATTGTGATAGGTACTGCTGGGATGGCTGCTACAATGCGCGTGATGAGGGCTAACCTACTTGATGAAATGGGCAAACCGTATGTGACCACCGCATTAGCAAAGGGTTTGAATCCGATGCGGTTAGTGTTGAAGTATCCTTTACGCATAGCGATTAACCCCTTTATTAGCACCATTGGTTGGATGTTACCAGCTTTGATTGCTGGCGAAGTAATTACGAGTGTAGTACTCGATTTGCCGACTACGGGTCCTCTCTTATTAGAGTCTCTTATGAATCAGGATATGTATCTGGCGGGTAGCTTTCTGTTAATGCTTAGTGTATTAACTGTGTTAGGTACTTTAATTTCAGATATCTTGTTAGCTGTTGCTGATCCACGGATTCAATATGAGTAAACTGTTGAATAATTCATCGCCAACGGCTCAAAAAGAAGAGTTGGTTTCAGCGTCGCATTGGCGCTTGATGTGGTTACGCTTCCGTCGTCATCACTTAGCAGTGATAGGGAGTTGTATTCTTTTTATTTTATATTTTATGGCAGGTCTATGTGAATTTGTTTCGCCCTATGACCCAAGTCAACGTAATTCTGACTATGTCCTGTGCGGTCCACAACTGCCACGATTTGTAGATTCATCTGGCGAGTGGCACGTGAGGCCTTTTGTCTACGGTGTAAAATTAGACCAAGGCGAGTGGTCTCGCACGTATTCGGTTGACACAACAGTCAGATACCCCATTCATTTCTTTGCCAAGGGCCCCCAATACAGCCTCTGGGGGATTATCAACGCGGATATACATCTGTTTTATGCTGGGATGGAGGCTCCTTTATTTATTTTTGGAACGGATGAATTAGGACGCGATTTATTTTCACGAATCCTCTACGGAGCACGAATATCCCTAACAATCGGGTTGATTGGTGTGGCACTTACGTTTTTTATCGGAATATTTTTAGGAGGTATTGCTGGATATTTTTCTGGTTGGATCGATATTTCAATTCAACGAATTATCGAAGTGCTCATGGCTATTCCTCACTTACCTTTGTGGATGGCTTTAAGTGCTGCTTTACCCGCTCATTGGGATCCTTTGCGAATTTATTTTGGTGTCACGGTTATCCTGTCTCTTATGGGATGGACTGGTCTAGCACGAGTGGTCCGCGGTAAGTTTCTTTCTATGCGTGATGAAGATTTTGTCGTCGCTGCTCGAGTCGCTGGAACCAATGAAATACAAATTATTTTCAAACATTTGCTTCCATCATTTTTCAGTCATTTGGTAACAACAGCAACCTTAGCTATCCCTGGGATGATTTTGGGAGAAACGGCCTTGAGTTTTTTGGGTATAGGTTTACGAGCTCCGGTTGTGAGTTGGGGAGTACTGTTGCAAAATGCTCAGAATTTTCAAGCGGTTTCCATGGCACCCTGGCTTCTTCTACCGGGTGGTTTTGTGGTGATTACGGTGCTCGCATTTAATTTTGTTGGGGATGGAATGAGAGATGCAGCCGATCCCTATTCTACCAATTGAGGTTTCATGATAAAAGAAAAAGATGATGTAATTTTAGATATATCTGAGTTAGCAGTAAATATTTCTCGAGATGAAGGAGAGATTTCCCCGCTTAATGGAGTCTCGTTACGTGTTAAGTCGGGACAAGCTGTAGGAATTGTTGGAGAGAGCGGTTGTGGAAAGACGATGACTTCTAATGCTTTGTTGCAGATACTTCCTGTTGGAGCAGAGATAACATCTGGTCAGATGTTATATCGTCGTAAAGCCGACGAGACTTTAGTAGATTTAGCCCAAATAGAATCTGACAGTGATGAAATGCGTTCAGTTCGAGGTGGTGAGATTTCTATGATCTTTCAGGAACCTATGACTGCGTTTTCTCCTGTTCATTCTATCGGAAATCAGATAGGTGAGATGGTGAGGTTGCATGATCCAATGGGAGAGAGCGAGATCACTGATCGCGTTGTTGAACTGCTGGATCTTGTTGGAATACCGTCGCCCCGAGAGAGAATAGATGATTATCCTTTTCAATTGTCTGGTGGTATGCGTCAGCGAGCGATGATTGCCATGGCGTTGGCGAGTAGGCCGCGTTTACTGATAGCAGATGAACCTACTACGGCTTTAGATGTTACCGTTCAGGCTCGAGTCCTAAAATTAATTGGGCGTTTGCAGAAAGAACTGGATCTATCTCTGATAATGATTACGCATGATCTGGGTGTAATCGCTCATACGGTGGAGTATGTATACGTGATGAAGGATGGACGTGTGGTGGAAGAGGGAAGTGTCTATGATATTTTCGAATCCCCTTCACACCCTCATACAATTGAGTTACTTAATTCTATTCCGCAAAGTCGTACTCCTGTTGAATCAGNAACGTCGTATCATNATGNTGAATTTACGGCTGAAATGAACGAAGATGATATCCTCTACGTACAAGATTTGAAGAAATATTTTCCAGTAAAAAGAGGCTTGTTGCAACGTCAGACCGGNTGGGTTAAGGCTGTAGACGGTGTTTCTTTCTCTGTGAAAAAAGGTGAAATACTTGGGTTGGTTGGAGAGAGTGGTTCGGGTAAAACTACTACTGGAAGAATGGTGCTNCGTGTCTTGGATCCAACAGATGGAAAAATATTTTTTCGTAAAAATGATGGTGGNATTGTGGATATGGCGAGCATAAGCCCGCNACAAGTGCGACAAGTNCGGCGTGAAATGCAAATGATTTTTCAGGATCCGTTTGCCTCCCTCAACCCTAGAATGCCCGTTATCGATCTTATTTCGGAGCCTTTAAGAGCAANCGGCTGGAAAAGGAATGAATGNGAGTCGCGAGCAGTAGAGTTAATGNAACAGGTAGGTCTTGATCCGGCGTTTTTACGTCGTTATCCACATGCTTTCTCNGGTGGTCAAAGGCAACGAATTGGTATTGCTCGTGCGTTAGCGCTTAATCCAACTTTTATTGTAGCTGATGAAGCCGTGTCCGCATTGGACGTAAGTGTGCAATCTCAAATTTTAGATTTGTTGAAGTCGCTACAGAAAGAATTGAGTTTGACCTTGCTATTTGTGTCCCATGATTTAAGTGTTGTCCGGTCTCTTTGCGATAATGTTGCTGTGATGTATAATGGAAAATTGGTTGAGTATGCTCCGACGGAACAATTATTTGAGAATCCGCAGCATTCTTATACAGCTGAACTCTTGAGGGCGGCACCTCCACCGGATCCACGTGCGCCTTGGTTACAGGATTATGAAGTCGGATGATCATATAAAACGGTTGTTCTTTCCGATAATGTCGAGTCGATCCTATGAATAGATTAGTCTGTTAGTAGCAACTTTTGTAGGACTTCCAATATGAGTTTTTGTAACAAAACTTCAATATTCCTACAGACATAACAAAACAACAATAGAAAAGGCCGACGAATAAATTTCGTCGGCCTTTTCTACTATTAAAGCATTTAGAGATCCAATTCTAAATTAGGATCTCTATTTTTCAAAGCTTATGGTTCGTCAGTGCCTGCTGGCGGCATGTGATCATCGTGCTGGCCACCGTGTGAGGCTGGATCAACGTAACCATCACCCATATTGCCTGCTGGCGGCATGTGATCGTCGTGGTCGCCGTGATCATCCCATTCGCCTCTTGGAGGACGTTCGCCATGATCGTCGTGGTCGCCGTG
>NZPK01000067.1 GCA_002693325.1 Gemmatimonadota bacterium
CCTCCAAATTGAAACGTATAACCGTATTTGGGTTGAATGGATGAGAGACAAAGCAGTTTTTGTAATAATTAAGGGGGAGCATTCTGTAACATAAACGTAACATTACTGTAAAGTATTCGTATACATTGGGAGCGTATTTTAAAAACTAAGCGGATTTTTAACTTTATTTTGACCATTTCGTAACACTTAAATTTCATGCTACAGAGGTCATGTTAACAAAGGAGATGTAATAATGAAGGCATTGAGAGGTTTTAGCTTTTTCATTCTAATGTTTTGTCTTTGTTCAGTAGAAGCCACAGCATCTAATTTTTCAGGTTATATGGTGGGCGATTACTACTATATAATTTCCGATCCAAAAAAAGATAATGAAGGAGAAAACGCTTTTCGATTTCGCCGGATTTATTTGACCTCCGATTGGAATAAGGGCGAAAAGTTTTCATCAAGACTACGCTTTGAAGCACGTGATGCTGGATGGGGTAAGTCTGAAAAGATGGAGCCATTTGTCAAACATGCGTACTTAAGATGGCGTGATATTTTTTCAGGAGCTGATTTGTATCTCGGTTTGTCGGGGACACCCACTTGGTCATTATCTGAAAAAATTTGGGGTTATCGATCTGTTGAGAAAACCATTTTAGATCTCAACAAGATTGGATCTTCGGCCGATTTAGGTTTGCGAGTCAAGGGGACATTAGGTGGTTTGACGTATAATTTTATGCTTGGTAACGGAGCTGGTCAAAAATCTGAAGGTGATCAGCAAAAGAAATTGTACTCTTCATTTTCGCATAGCTTGGGTAAGAGTTTAAACGCGGAAATATACTTTGATTACAACGAGGTTTCAGAAAATGTGACCGAAAGGACTGGAAAGGTGTTTTTTGGCTACAGCCAGGCAGAAAGCCGTGGCGGGATAGAAGCTTTTAGTCGAGTTAATGGTAACGGAAATAAAGACGAGACCATTTCGGGAACTTCCGTATTTTGGTCTCAAAATCTCAACAAAACGGGTACAGGGTTTCTACGATGGGATGCACTCTGGAATAATGGTAAGGATATGACAGATCATCTGTTAATTGTTGGCTACGATAAAAAAGTTGGCCCCGGAGTTCATATGATTCCAAATTTTCGTTTCTCTGATAGAGAATCGGAAGAAAAAAGTAAGGTTAGTCCTTACGTAACGGCCTACTACAAATTTTAAATTGTAACAAATAATGGATTATATGTCGTACAAATGTAACAAAGCCCACACAGCTTACTATACAATACTAACTGGGAGGCAGTAAATTGAGTAAAACAATTCGATTTTTCTTTTTTCTTTTGTTCACTTTTCTCATTCAGGGTGGAGCTAGTGCCCAAAAATTAAAGGTTGATGAGAGAATAAAACCTTACGAAAGAGTTAGGGGCATATCGGGGAGTGCGAGCAGTATTGGTTCCGATACCATGAACAATATGATGGCACTCTGGCTCGAAGGCTTCAGGAAATATTATCCAAATGTGAAAATTCAGATCGAAGGTAAGGGGTCGAGTACGGCTCCCCCTGCTCTGATTGCAGGTACTGCCCAATTTGGTCCGATGTCCAGGCCAATGAAATCTAAAGAAATAGATAAATTTGATGAGAANTTTCAGTATGAACCCACCGCAATGCGCACCNCTATGGACGCATTAGCCGTTTTCGTAAATAAAGACAATCCTATTGAGGGTTTATCTTTGCCAGAGGTCGACGCCATTTTTTCTAAAACGCGAAGGGGCGGTTATTCTGAAGATATTAGTAACTGGACTCAGGCCGGTGTGACTTCACTGGGGACGAAAAATATAAGCATGTACGGAAGAAATTCAGCTTCTGGAACGTACGGCTTTTTTAAGAAACATGCCTTATTTAAAGGAGACTTTAAGGATGAGGTGAAAGAGCAGCCTGGATCGGCTTCAGTAGTTCAAGGTATTACCTCAGATCGTTTCGGGATTGGCTATAGCGGTATCGGTTATCTAACTTCAGGAGTAAANATTGTTCCCCTATCTAAAAAACAAGGCGATCCGTTTAAAGAGGGAACTTTGAAAAACGTAATGGATGGATCTTATCCATTGGGTCGTTTCCTATACCTATATATAAACAAAGTGCCTGGTGAAAGCCTGGATCCTTTAGTTACAGAATTTCTTAAATATATTTTCTCAAAGGAAGGGCAGGAGGTCGTAATAAAAGATGGATATATGCCTGTCCCATTTGAAATTGCCCAACAAGAGATCGCAAAATTACAGTAATCAATAGAATGTCTAAGTAATAAAATTCTCTAAAATTGTTGTCTTGGGGTAGATCCGTTACGAAATAAAAATTATATTTCTTAACGGATCGCTTTCAAAATAAAAAAGAGAAACATTTGGAACAAAGAATTAAATATGGTGGTGTCCGCCTGCGTGCACGGATAGTAGATGTGATCGGGCGATACCTGATCACCATTGGCGGTATTGGTATTATCGCAGCTGTTTTGGGTATTCTTATATTTATTCTTCGAGAGGCCTACCCTCTTTTTGAATCAGCTTATGTCCAAGATTCACAGTTTTTCCCGAAAACTGATACTCAGCTAGTCGGAAATGATCCCCATGGTGAGGTTGCATTTCTTGTTACAGGTGAGGGAGTGCAGTTTGTATCTCTTATTTCCGGTGAAGAAATAGACAAATCAGTTTTAGGCCTGCCTGACGGCGTGTTTGTCGAAGCTGTTTCCAAAGCAAAACAGTCTGATCTTGTCGTCTGGGCGCGTTCGGATGGGTATATCCAGACCGGGAATGTAACATTTAGGCCGAAGTATACGGATGGTCAGAGGCTCATTGTTCCAAAATTCGAAATTCATTCCCCCTTTCAAATCAATCGTGAAAAAGATGTTTTCAGGTCATTGAGCATCTCAGATAATGGTGATGGATTACTTGGTGTTGTTGCTATAATGAACTCAGGAAGAATCATTGTTACCCTGTCTGAAGAAGTTAACGGCATGTTTTCTTCGGGTGAGCGAAATATTCAAACATACTATCTGGATACAACTAAACTTAAAGGATCTGCGAGTTCAGTAGAAATCGATGATAGAATTAGTAGAATAGTGGTGGGAACGAATGAAGGTGAAATTGGAATTTGGTCGGTGAGTAGCCCGGAAGCGAACCCAATTTTAAAAGGTGTTTACAATATCTCAGGATCTCCAGTGACGAGTTTATCGTTTTTTCTGGGTGATATGTCTTTAGGTATAGGTTTTGAAAATGGCGAGATAAGCAGTTGGGCCGAAATAAACAGACCTACGACAGGATCCAAATTAGAGAAAATGCATACACTTCAAATCGCCGATGATATAGCAATTAAGCATTTGTCCCCGTCTCGCAGAGATAAGCAATTACTGGCTGCAAATGCGTTAGGTATAGCTACTTTGCATCATCTCACGTCAGAGCAAAAATTCGTATCTATTGACGTGGGGGATAGTCTTAGGGCTATTTCTTTCTCTCCAAAATCAGATGGTTTTCTTTGTTGGTCGTTTGATGGAAGATTGATCCACTACAGCGTTGACAATCCTCATCCAGAGGTCAACTGGGATGTTTTATTCGATAAAATTTGGTACGAGGGGTATCAACGTGAGGAGTTTGTTTGGCAATCGACGGGTGGTAGCGATGAATTTGAACCTAAATTGAGTTTGATACCTCTGATATTTGGTACTGCCAAGGGAACCATATATGCAATGTTATTTGCCCTACCTCTGGCGGTTTTAGCCGCTATTTATACGTCTGAGTTTGCTACGCCTCGTGTCAGGTCCATAGTAAAGCCGTCTGTTGAGGTCATGGCTTCATTGCCGAGTGTGATATTGGGTTTTCTTGCTGGTCTCTGGCTGGCTCCTTTATTGCAGTCTGGATTGCTCGGGACGTTTCTACTGTTTCCACTTATTCCGATTTTCGTCCTTTTGTTGGTTGGAATCTGGAAAATGTTGCCGGGTGGGATGACGCGATACTGGGAACCCAAAATTCAATTACCCCTTTTGATTTCGACTGTTTGCTTCAGTTCCTGGTTAGCTTTCGAATTGGGTCCATTGTTTGAATCTTTAGTTTTTCAAGGAGATTTTCTTCGATGGCTTGAAATGGATTTTGGAGCTGAATACGACCAACGTAACTCGATAATAGTTGGATTTGCAATGGGTTTTGCTGTCGTACCATTAATTTTTACTATTTGTGATGATGCTTTATCGAGCGTCCCCAGACANTTGAGGGCCGGATCNTTAGCNCTTGGTTCNACACCATGGCAAACTGCGGCTCGAGTNGTGTTNCCTATGGCGATGCCAGGTATTTTNTCTGCNGCGATGATAGGATTCGGGCGNGCTATCGGCGAAACAATGATTGTTCTTATGGCTACGGGAAACACTCCTGTTTTGGATTGGAGCATTTTTAATGGAATGCGTACGATCTCTGCTAATATTGCGGTGGAATTGCCTGAAGCTCCCCATGAAGGAACACTTTATCGCGTGTTATTTTTGAGTGGTCTGCTTTTATTTTCGATTACCTTTGTCTTGAATACTGTAGCAGAAATAATCCGTCAGCGACTTCGAGATAGGTATAGTAAATTATGAAATGGAATTTTTGGCGGACTGGTGACCCATTTATCTGGCTGACCGGTGGAGCATTGGCCTGTTGTCTCTTGATGATCACGNGTTTAATAGGCATCATTCTTAGTAATGGATTGGGTGTNTTTTGGCCTAAAGATATTGAGTTGTGCTACCTACAGGATGGTAGAGGAATGATGGGCGAAAAGATTGATCGTCAGTTGATTCCTGGAAAAGAAGGGGCTTATAGGCTACAGTATAAAATTGGTAACCGAGATGTAAATGGTCTTGATTTTTCCTGGATAGATGAATCGGAAATCTCTTCAACAGAGAAGCCNAACAATGTAGTCGCCTTTGAACGGTTCGAATGGGGCAACGCATACGGTTTTCTTCAGGAGGTTCATACAGGCGAAAAGAAAATAGCAGGCGAATTTGAAACTTTATGGAAATACTTAAACGAGCAGTTGATCTTAACAAAAGCAAGAGCTCAAAAAATACATGAAATTGAAGACGGTCCGTTAGCTAAAATAAACCGTCAAATGGAAGATCTACGGTTATCAAAGATCAAGAGTAAAGCATCGTCAAAGGATAGTGATGAAGGTTTTAATTTTGATAAGCAGATAGAAGATTTATGGGAAGAATACGATATTCACGCCGAAGAGCTACAAAAGTTAAGAGAATTAAATGATGTTTCCTATGTGATTATACAGCTTGATAATGGTAGTAAAAACGAAATTTTACTATCGCAAATAGTGCGAGTATATCTTCCGAATAATCTGGATTATTGGAATAAATTTCTGGTTTACTTTGAGAAAGTTTGGGAATTTGTGCTGGGTGAGCCTCGGGAGTCAAACACAGAAGGCGGTATTTTTCCTGCTTTATTCGGTACAATTATGATGGTCTTTTTAATGAGTCTTGCTGCCGTTCCATTTGGTATTTTAGCAGCACTATACCTTCGAGAATATGCGAAACAAGGGTTTATCGTAAGGACAATTCGTATAGCTGTAAATAATTTAGCGGGAGTTCCATCTATTGTTTTCGGGATGTTCGGTTTAGGCTTTTTTGTGTATGGGATAGGAGGCAGTATTGATCGGATTTTTTATCCCGAATTGTTACCCACTCCGACTTTTGGCACTGGCGGAATACTTTGGGCATCGCTAACTCTTGCCCTATTAACTGTTCCGGTTGTTATAGTAGCAACAGAAGAAGCGCTGTCCTCAGTGCCAAGAGAGATACGTGAGGGTTCCTTAGCATTGGGATCAACCAAATTTCAAATGATCTGGTCGGTAGTTTTGCCTAGTGCATTGCCTGGAATTTTGACAGGAGTTATTTTGGCAACCGCNCGAGGTGCAGGAGAAGTCGCTCCCCTTATGATTACCGGTGTAGTCAAATTGGCTCCTGACCTCCCNCTGGATACTATTTGGCCTTTTTTTCATTTAGAGCGCAAGTTTATGCATTTGGGTTTTCACATTTATGATGTTGGTTTTCAGTCTCCAAATGTGGAGGCGGCTCGCCCTATGGTTTTCACTACCGCATTATTATTATTACTCATTGTTTTGCTTCTAAATTTAACAGCAATCGTTATTCGTAATCGTTTAAGGAAAAAATATGCCACATCTGCATTTTAAAANTTTTAAGGAAGCTGAATTGTTTTGAGCTTAACANCTACTTCTGTCGACAACGAAATAGAGACAAAGAATGCCATTATTGAAGTCGAGCAATTAAATCTGTTTTATGCGGATNAACAGGCATTATTTGATATCAATCTACTAATTCCTGCCAAAAAAGTCACTTCGCTGATCGGTCCATCGGGGTGCGGTAAATCTACGCTTTTACGTAGTCTAAATCGTTTAAATGACTTAGTTGAATCGGCTACGATAAGTGGATCGGTTAAAGTTGGAGGAGATGACATTTACGATGAAGGTTGTGATGTNATCGATCTGCGTAGGCGCGTAGGGATGGTTTTTCAAAAATCGAATCCATTTCCTAAGTCTATTTATGAGAATGTTGCATACGGACTTCGAATTGCTGGTGAAACGAGTACAGCGGTCTTAGACGCGGCCGTAGAACGCAGCTTAAAAGCAGCGGCACTCTGGGATGAAGTAAAAGATAGGCAGCATGAAAACGCACTTGGTTTATCCGGTGGTCAACAACAGAGATTGTGTATTGCTCGTGCTTTAGCGGTTGAACCGGAAGTGATTCTTATGGACGAACCGTGCTCGGCCTTAGATCCTATAGCTACAATTCGGATAGAAGAAACCATTACAGATTTAAAAGATGACTACACCATCGTTATTGTGACGCATAATTTACAACAGGCTTCTCGAATTTCAGATTTTACAGCCTTCTTTTACATGGGTGAGTTAATCGAACACAACGATACCCAGACGATGTTTACAAATCCTGCCGTGGAAAAAACAGAGGATTATGTAACCGGTCGTTTTGGATAAAAATTTAATTTTGCAGTCTGAAAGAAAGTATGGTAGTTATGCTTGAACGAAAATTTGACCAACAATTAGATGACTTGAAGACAGAGTTGCTCGCGATGGGTGGGGCAGTAGAGAAGTCGGTCGAGCAGGCATTATATGCGTTAGTAGAACGGGACGACCAAACTGTTAATGACGTTTTAAAGGGCGGAGTGGAGATTGATGAATGGGAAATACAAGTTGAAGAGCAGACATTGACACTTTTAGCTACGCATGCCCCTGTAGCCAAAGATCTCCGCCTACTCACCACCGTATTAAAGATTAATGATGATTTGGAGCGAATAAATGACCAGTCCGTAAACATAGCGCAGCGTGCGGCCGTTCTCAATAAGATGCCGTTACTTAAGCCGCTAATTGATATCCCCGGCATGGCAGATATAGCTCGCGGGATGGTCAGGGATGCATTAGATGCCTTTGTGCGTAATGATGTGAATTTAGCTAGGATTGTTGGTGAGAAGGATGAAAAGTTGGATGATTTTCGTGATAGAATATTTCGTGAATTAGTAGTTTTTATGACGGACTCCAAAGATCAAGTTGATGTCGTAGACCGTGCGATACAATTAATACTGATTTCAAGACATTTGGAACGTATTGGTGACCATGCTTCAAATATAGCAGAAAATGTAGTTTACGCGGTTGAGGGAAGGATTGTTCGACACAAAAAAGAGAAGTGGTGGATGGAGTAGTCGCTCTTTTCCTAAATGATTTTTTGTATAGTTACAATATTTTAATGAGATGCTCTTTTCAGATCTATTCTGAATAATATTGTAACACGGTTGTAACCTTTGAGCCACAAATCTGCCAATTATCTTTAATATTGTTACAATGAATAGTTCAGGCATGATTTCTGTTGAATATTTTTTTAAGACTTTTGTCATTATGCTTGGGAGGATTTTGTTCCATGAAGGATACCATTCTTGTGGTGGAAGATGAGCCCGACATTCTTGATTTAGTTGCATATAATTTAAGGCAGGCAGATTATAATGTTTTGCCCGTGAATTCCGGTGAATTGGCATTGGAGATGGCTGAAGGTAACAGGTTCTCTGCTGTTGTTTTAGACATTATGCTTCCGGGTATTGATGGACTTGAAGTGTGTCGTAAACTCAAAGCCATGCCGGAAATGCGGGATGTTCCTATTGTGATGCTTACGGCTAAAGCTGAAGAGGTTGATCGTATCGTGGGTTTAGAATTGGGTGCAGATGATTATCTGCAGAAACCGTTCTCACCTCGTGAATTAGTATTACGAATTAAGGCTATCCTTCGTCGTTATAATAAAAACGTAGATACTAACCCTGATACAGAATTTATCAGGAATGGAAATTTGTTTATCGATACCGAAGGCTATCGAGTCGAGGTTGATGGGCAGGATGTAGGATTAACGGCAATTGAATCTAAATTGCTTTTTACATTGGCGCAGCGACGGGGTCGCGTTCAGTCTCGAGATGAATTGTTAAGAATAGTTTGGGGTTATGAACATAGTGGTTATCGTCGTACTGTGGATACCCACGTTCGGCGCTTAAGGGAAAAGCTTGGATCCGCTTCCGATTGCGTGCAGACTGTAAGAGGGATTGGATATAGTTTCCGTCGTATTGAAGGAAACTAGTATGGGTTTTGGTTTTTTTGCTCTATTTTTCATTTTAAATGTGGTTAGTTTTTATACCGTAATCTTTATCTCTGGCATCAGTTATTCTCTGTTTCTTAATTTTTCTGTTCTAATAATATTCGTTTTTACTTCTATTTTTTCGTGGTTTATATCGAAAAAATACAATCTTTTTATTATCCATAGATCGAGCCAACTGATCAAAAACATTTATAGCGAAGTAGGTAATAAAAAGGATCCATCATTTCANGTAGACCTGCCCGAAGACCTAAGAATTGTTTTTGATGATGTGGCGACTAGATACCGCTTGAATATGAATCAAACGATGAGCGAGCAAACCCGTCTGAAAAATATTATAAATGGTATCAGTGAGGGGATCCTTGTAACCGGATCTGACAATCGGATAGAATTAGCTAATCATGCATTAACTAAAATGTTCGGTTTAGATGGAGACATTACAAAACGTCCTTTGGCTGAATTAGTAAGGAATTCTGATATCCTAAAAGCAATTGAAGGATGTCTGGTCCAACAACGNGGTGGAGAAATTGAAACTCAAATAATGTTAGAGTCATCTCGGATGTTTGAGGTCAAAGTTCGACCAATTGTTACAGAAAATCGATGTGTGGGCGTTGTTACCTTATTTTTTGACATAACCCAGCTACGACAACTGGAGCATATGCGCAGAGATTTTGTTGCGAATGTGTCTCATGAATTACGTACTCCGTTAACGGCTATTAAGGGGTATGCAGAGACTCTAAACGATGAACACGCCTTTATCGACCCGGCTGATTCTTCTCGATTCATCAGTATAATAACTACACATGCCGATCGTCTTAATCGTCTTTTAGATGACCTTTTAGACCTGGCACGAGTTGAATCGGATCAGTTTGTTGTTGAACTGGGACGTCATAAACTTGGAAAAATATTGCAAGTTTGTATCGAATCCGTGGACAGTTCTGCCAAAGAAAAATCAATTGAGATTGTTAACGAAGTTTCAGAAACTGTGGAAATTTTGTGTGATTCAAAATTAATTGAACAGGCGTTAATAAATCTTTTGGATAATGCTGTTAAATATACGACTGAAGGTGGCAAAGTATNTGTAAAATTGCGTCGGGAAAATTCTTTAGTTTGGGTAGATATAAAAGACACAGGAATCGGTATACCCTCCACAGACCTGGATAGAATATTTGAACGCTTTTACCGAGTGGATAAAGGCCGATCCAGAGAAATGGGGGGGACGGGTTTAGGTTTAGCTATAGTTCGTCATATTATCGAGGCTCATGGACAAGAAATNAAAGTTAAAAGTGAATTAGGTTTAGGTACTACTTTTAGTATTTCCTTCTCTTCTCCTTCAGTTTAAATTCAATATATAAATCACAGTAGTTAAAATTTAGATGGATTTGAATGTTTAGTGTTTAACGTGGCTATCCTTTTAAAGATAATAGGTTTGCTTTTTATTCTCTCCTGCGAGGAAGATAAGGAACCAGATTTAGTTTCGAATAAGTTTGATTATGAACGTGGAAGACGATTATATATGAGTAACGGTTGTCCCGTCTGTCATGGTAATGAAGGTAGGGGCGATGGACGTATTGCTAGCTCGTTAAATCCACCTCCTTTGGATTTTCGTGATTTGGCAAGTTATAAGAAGGGTGCTGAATTAGAACAAATAGCACAAACAATAGAAGTTGGTATAACCGGTTCCAGTATGCCTGGTTTTGCTCATCTAACGGAGAATGACAGGATTGATATAGCTAAGTTTATTTTGAGTTTAAAACAAATTCCTGATTAAAGGATCGACGATCTAGGCTCTTTGGGAGAAAAATAATTTGATTAAGCTATTTTTAAGTTCGTTGTTTGCTTTGATGTTTTATGTTGATATGGCATCGGCGCACAAGTTAAATACTAGTTACGCCAATTTAGTGATTAGGCAGGATACTTTGATGCTACGTTTTCGTATTGACGATTACGATATGGCTCAATTAGGCCTTGATACCAATGGGGATAGTACGCTTTTCTTCGAAGAAATGAGTGCAGGTTTGCCTGAGGTAGCCGATTTTGTGTCACGCGAAGTGGAAATCCTTGTAAATGACAAACCTGTTCCGTTACAGTTAGGTAAAACGGATATTAATCCAGATGATAAGGGAAATACGTTTGCTATTGTATATCTTGGTGGGAAATTGGACGCTATTCCCGTAACTGCCGAATTAAAAATCAACTTTTTTGACGAATTTGGAAGTGAGCACAAGTCGATTGGGAAAGTGTTGATGCCTGGTCACTCACTTGAACAGGTGGTTTTTTCTAATGATACTCGCAGTTTTCGATTCGGTGAGGGTAATGAAAAAACGTTATTCCAACAATCCATGTTGTTTACTTGGCTTGGGATCGAACATATTTTTATAGGTTACGACCATATCATGTTTTTGCTGGCGTTGATTATTGTCGGGGGTAGGTTACGGGATATGGTGAAGATCGTTTCAGCTTTTACAGTAGCTCATAGTATAACGTTGTGTTTAGCCGCCTTAGAAATTGTTTCTTTGCCAGGTAAATGGATTGAAGCGGCTATCGCTCTTAGTATAGCTTACGTGGCAGTAGAAAACTTATTTTTGAAACAATTGACGCATCGATGGTTACTCACCTTTGGTTTTGGGCTTATACACGGTTTTGGATTTGCAAATGTTTTGCGTGAATTGGGATTACCTGCAAAAGGGTTGGCGGTGTCCTTATTTTCATTCAATGTCGGTGTCGAATTGGGACAAGTTGCTATTGTGGGTATTGTTTTTCCGGTGATTGTCTGGCTGAGTCATCAAGTTTATCAGCGTAGGGTTGTTGATGGGCTATCTTTGTTTATTCTACTTTTTGGATTGGGCTGGTTGATAGAAAGAATTTTTGATTTGGAATACATGCCTCTTTAGGGCTTCTTCACTAACAGGATAACAATTATGAGCCCATTTCCTGTTTAAAAGTCGGAAAAACTATCATCCTCTGGATGTCGTCTCATAGTTCGAAGCCGCCATGGACCTTTGTGTGTTGCCTCTTCTAAGCCCTTTTCATCTATTTCAACGCCTAAACCCGGTTTTTCTGGTAATTCTACGTATCCGTCGGTCATTTGAAGAGGTTCTTTAAAAAATGATTCTCCGGTTCCACCACCAAATTCCATAATCAAGAAATTTGGAGTTGTTGCCATAACGTGTATTCCAGCAACAATTCCTAAGGGATCAGCTGAACTGTGCGGAGCAATCATAATTTCGTGGATTTCAGCTAAGGCAGATATATTACGCATTTCCCGTATTCCGCCACAATGACGAATATCGGGTTGAAGAATTGAGACCGCTTTTTTTTCACAAAGTTCACGGAAACCCCAACGAGTAGTGCATCGTTCACCGGTGGCTAAAGGAACAGACGTAGAAAGGCTTAACTCGCGAAGCGGCCCAACGTTATCAGGAATAGCTTTAGTAGGTTCCTCTATAAAAAGAGGACGAAAAGGTTCGAGCTCGCGTAGAAGTATTTTAGCAAAAGCGGGAGTTGTACAACGATGAAAATCAACTGCCAGATCTACCTCGTTTCCTATCGATTCTCGAATGGAGCCAACCCGATTTACGACTTTGTCAATCCCACTCGGCGTTTCTATAGGACGTACTGGCGTAGGGAATGGGGTTGTTTTTATGGCAGTGAACCCTTCTTGGATTCGTTCGGATGCCTGATAAATTGCCTCCTCGTCTGTAGAGCCGCCTACGCTTCCGTAAACCCGTAAACGAGCTCGTACGGATCCACCGAGTAGTTTCCAGATGGGAATTCCCAAAGATTTCCCAAATATATCCCAACAGGCTATTTCGATACCGCTTAGCGCGGAGAGCAGGATTGGCATTTGTCTCGAGTATGAAGATCGAAATAAAGTTTGCCAATGATCCTCAATTTGTAGCGGATCACGGCCAATAAGATAGTCGCTCATGTCAGAAATGGCCTGGGCAACAGTTCTGCCGTGTTCGTAGTTCATGGGCGAACCATAACCAATGAGCCCCTCGTCTGTATACACTCGGAGCAACATGCCTCGGTTGTTGAGGGGGATCGTCTCTAACGAATGTATTTTCAACAGAGAGCCATTCTTTCAAAAATGTATAACGTTATTATCTTAGATATGTTTAAATAGCTATTAGGTCTAAATTCTAACTTCCTGTAGTAGGTCAACGGCAGACGACTCTAATAATCTAAGATCATTAGTCAAATCTATAAATTGGAAACCCTCTGCAATTCTGGAAATAGCCGTTTTTGCATCTTTAACTGGAATACCGCAAGGTTTTCCAGCACGTTGGCAAACTTTTCGAAATGTCTGTAAAGCCGTCTCGTGATCCGGATGCCCAATCGCAACTCCCATTGATAGAGCTAAGTCGTTAGGTCCTAAGAATCCGATATCAACGCCATCTACATTTAAGATTGCCTCTGCATTTTGTATTCCTTGTATATCTTCAATTTGAGGAATACAAAGGACTATATCATTAAATTTATTTTGGTAATTATCAAGAATAGTTGTACAGCGCCCGGTTCCTGACGAACGTGTACCTTTAGGCGGGTATCTTACACTCTCAGCCAAATGGATTGCCTGTTCCGGTGTGCAAACATGTGGAAAGACTATACCGTAAGCACCAGCATCCAGAAGCCTTCCAGCAGTTGACCGTGAATGATCCCACGCTCTCGCTAAAGGGATTACGCCTCTAGCTTCAATAGCCCTAAACATATTAGAAATATTTTCCATACTATAGGCTGTGTGCTCTGTGTCGACTACTAACCAATCGAAACCAGCAGATGCCATGACTTCTGCTGCTAGAGGAGACCCTAAGTTTAGCCACGAACCAATAGACGTATTACCATTATCTAAAGTTTCCCGAATGTCGTTAATCATGTTGCTTGATCTATTTCAATTAAATTGATTTTTGAGATCTGTCGATCTACTTCTTCTTTGAGTTTTGGAAGGACTTCGTCGTAAGTATATTTACCGATTTCCTCAGGACCACGTTTAAGATTTACAAAATTTGGAGCACACCAGAGACCTAAGTCAGCGTCATCTGTTTCTCCCGGCCCATTAACACGGCATCCCATAACTGCTATTGTGAGATTGTATTGATTCGCATATTGGGTTATCTCACGTACTTTATGCGCCAATTCGATGAATGCTTCGTTTTCTACACGAGAACAGGAAGGACAGGATATAATATTCAGACCAGACCCCATATTTGCTGGTACTGATCGAAAACGCCCCGCGTAAATGTCTTCGAGTATTTGTCGTCCAACATGTATTTCATCGCCTTTGTCGTCAAAAGGAAGGGTCAGAGAGACTCTTATCGTATCCCCAATTCCGGCGGAAATTAGTTGTTCGAAGGCAATACGCGTTTTAATAACTCCTTCTGGCGGCATACCGGCCTCCGTTACTCCCAGATGGAGAGGTATATGGGGACATTCCTTCGCAAACCGAGTATTTGCTTCGACGACATTTGCCGGATCGGAGTCTTTTAGAGATACGCAATATCTTGTGAAACCTGACTTGTCCAATAATTCGCAATGTTCCAAAGCAGAGGCTATCATAGGAGAGATACTATCATCTTCAGCGAATAATCCAATCTTGTCAGGGTCAACCGACCCGCAGTTGACACCAATCCGGATGGCACAATCATTTTTTTCAACTTGATCGACGATGAAAGCTACCTTGTCACTGACGCTTTTATTTCTCTCATGATGGTACAGATGGCCAGGATTGTACCTTACTTTTTGAACGTGTGGTGCTACTTTCTGAACTAGTCGATAGTTTTCCTGTAGGTCTACACTAAGAGGAACAGTTGCTGATTTTGAAATTTCAGCTAATGCAACTACGTCGCGAGGACTGTCAACAGCAATTCGAATCAGGTCGGCACCCGCTTTTTCAATTACCTCGACTTGATGAAGAGTTGCAGGGATATCTTGCGTCCGAGTTGCGGCCATACTCTGCACAGCAATTGGGTTAGTTCCACCAATACTTATATCGCCTATCTTTACTGTTCGCGTTGGGTTACGTTTTATGTTTGTCATTTTTTTAAACTCATCGGTTTCGCTAAGCCATGTTAATATTATAGTTAGGTTTTATTTCATTATCCTAATGGTAGGTCGACTCGACGATTACCCTCAGAGTGTGATTTAAGCATCGCTATAATAAGTTCAAGCGCTTTTCTAGCTTCTCTCGGAGGACAAGATAGAGATACATCTTCCCCTTTCAGCGCATTTACTAATTCGGCAACGGCGCCTAATTGGTGGGTATACATGTGAGGCTCCGTAACTACGTCACTTTCTTCCCACTGATAGTGGGAAGAGGCACGAATAATTTTCATGTTTCGGTCGGATAGCTGCAGGCGTCCATTTTCGCAGGTAATCTGCATTTGCCAACCTGGGAATGCCATTTTATAGGAATTAAAAAAGCCTCTGATTCCATTTTCATAGTGGATGTATGCTGAAGCGAAAGGATCACTTTCGGGAGATCTTCCACCGTCTCCGCCATATTGATGAAAGGTGTCAAACCCACTTTCTAATTCACAAAAAAGCCACTTCGCCGGTACGTCTGCGTAAAGATTAAACAGATCTATTAAGTGAATTCCGTTACGAAATAGCATAGCACGAGGACTGAACATTTCGCCCACTATCGAGCGTATGGGACCTAATTCCTCTGATTGAATTATTCTTTGGGCTCCTATAAAGGATGGATCCCAACGACGCGTATGTTCGATTGATAATATTGTACCATTTTTTTCGCACGTATGGATCATTAGATCGGCTTCGGGTAATGTTGTGGCGATAGGCTTTTCACAAAGAATAGCGGGAACGCCAGAATTTGATCCATCAATGACAATATCTGCGTGAGCATTGTCAGGTGTTACAACACTAAGAATATCTGGTTTTATTTCTTCTAACATCAATTGGTAATTGGAATAATATTTTAAATCTGGCCAAACATCGGACCAGGTTTTTTCAAAATCTTTTAGAACCTCCGATCGAAGATCACAAACTGCCACGACTTTTGTATCAGGGTGCGCGTTATAAGCTGCAGCATGAGATCTTGGCATACGATGTAAGGGGCNAATCTTATTCCGAGCCGCTCCNATGCCAGTAAGGCCGATTATTGCCGCTGAGTAAACGCTCATGGTAGTAGTAAAGGTAAAGAAAAAAATGCAATAATATCTTGGTGTATTAAATATGATATCAATTATTTACTCTTCTTCTGGCNGAAACCATTCATTTATTATACTACAAATCGCACGAGCTTGTTTAGCACTGGAAATTTCAAATTTACTTCGGGGAAGATAGGAACCATCTCGTTTTTGATAACGCCTAATCGAAACTTTTTGAGGGCCGAATTCTTCTGTTTTTCGGTCCAAATCTTGGTAAAGATACATTATAGTAGTCCAGGCACCTTTGCTTAAAACATTTTTTCCGTTCTCTTTTCGAAGGACTACACCATCTTCTTCGTAATGAATTGTTAATTCCTCAACAGTTTCTGCCATCTTAATCCAATCGTTAGGTTAAAAAAATGCTACTAAAATACAAGTTTTATACTTACGCTACCGATGCGAAAATATATGTTTAAGTTATGTGTGTCGGCAACCCTGTTTCGCTGAAAGATAAAATTGTTTTTAAGAATTGTGGCTCACGCTGAATGAAGGTAGAATGAATTAGAAGANGTACAGCTATTAAGGGAGTTTTTATATTTTGGACTTAAGTATAGAGGATAAGTATAAACAAAAAAATGGCACTGTGTTCTTAACCGGAATGCAGGCCATAATCCGGCTCGTTTTAGAAAAGCAGACTGCCGATGCATTAAAAGGTGAANTCAATCAAACATATTTCACTGGTTATGAAGGATCTCCTTTGGGAGGTCTTGATTTGGAATTGGTCCGTAATCTTGAGATTATGAACGCCGAGGGGCGTACACTGCACCAATTTGGCATAAATGAAAAGACCGCCGCTTCTGCAATATTAGGGACACAATTTGCGGAAAATATTAACGTAGACGCTTTTTGGTATGGGAAAGCCCATGGCACGATGTGGATTCCGGATGAGGTGTGGTTGGCAAATCTCAGTGGGACCGCTGACAATGGTTCCATGGTTTTGCTTTGCGGAGAAGATCATCGGTCCAAAAGCTCAGTGTCACCTGGGGCCAGTGAAGGGATATTACGCAGTTGTAATGTGCCCATTTTTTATCCNTCTAATATTGAGGAGGTTATTGAACTGGGCCTACATGCTGTGAATCTTTCACGGCACTCAGGGTTGGTTACCGCATTAAAAATGGTGACTCCAGTTTGCGATGGCGGGAGTACCGTTCACCTGAATAGAGTTAGGCCGCGTATAGTTTTGCCCAGTCTAAATTACTCCAAAAAGTTCAATCGTATTGTTATGGCTGAGAGAGCCGTACCTATGCAAAAGGAGCTAGTTGAGCGAAAATTACCTATTGCTGAGCAATATATTCATCTAAATAAACTTAATAGAGTATACAATGAAGATTCAAAGAGTGAAATTGGAATAATAACTACTGGGAAAAGTTATACGGATGTAAGCCAGGCGGTAGATTATTTGGGAATTGATGTACCCATTTTACATCTACGTGCAATTTATCCCTTAGATACTGAGGCAGTCCGTAGTTTTGCTTCTGGATTAAAATCGGTGTATGTGATTGAAGAACCAGGACCATTTGTTGAAGATGGTATAAAATCAGCTCTGTTCAATAGTGGTGTTGAGAATGTATTGGGGCATGTTGACGAATCTCAAAAGCCATTTATACCATCTTTTGGTGANCTCGACCCTGAAATNTTGGTTGATTTGTTGTCTCCTCGATTTGGTATTAAGACTGGAAGATCCAAGCTACTGATAAACAGTCCAGGGACGGGATTGAATACACCTAACGTAACTCCAATGTCATGTGGTGGTTGTCCTTATAATCTTTTCAAAGATCTAAAAGAAAAACCTGGTGGAGCCATAGGTTGCTCATCTATTCGTGCTACACCCGCATATGATAATGGTGTAAAATATATACCCACGATGGGTGCGGGTGGATCGATATATAGCGGTTGGGCGCCATTTAATGGGAATNAACATATTTTTCAATATTTGGGGGATGGTTCATTTTTTCATAGCGGCCGTGGTGCTATACAAAGTTGTATTCAGGGTGAGGTTAACATCACGTTTCTTCTTCTCTTTAATGGAGTTGTTGCTCTTACAGGTGGACAAAATCCTGGTGGAGCGCGAAGTATATCCGATGTTGTAAATGAACTGTCGGGCTTGGGGGTGAATCAAATAGGTATCGTTTGTTCTGATCCCAAGGAATATGATCACCTTAGGAAGCAAAATGTAGAGTTGTTTGATTTTTCGCAGCATAGCNCTGCATTAGATGTTTTTAAGAAAATTGAAGGAACCAGCGTTCTTATTTTAGATAAGGAATGTGCGACAGAGCGTGGAAGGCGGCAGCGTCGTTCAAATATTTTTCCCCAGCGTTACATAATGATNAATGATGAAATATGCGAAGGATGTGGAGATTGTTATACAAAATCGGAGGGATGCGCGGCGCTTTCACCAATAGAAACCAAGTGGGGTGAAAAAACACGTGTCAGCCAAACTAACTGTTCGCAAGATGAATTATGTATAGACGGTGAATGTCCTTCGTTTGTAGTTGTAAAACCGAATAAAGGAGTTACTCTTAAAAAACGNAGACCTAAAGACACGATGGTTTTACCAGAACCCAAATTACAAGCAANNGGAGATTCCTATACCATTTACGCTGTTGGCCGAGGGGGAACAGGCGTCGTAACATTTTCCCACCTCATCGCATACGCTGCTATGATAGAAAAAAAATATGTGTACTTATCAAATAACACCGGATTGGCTCAAAAGGGAGGACCAGTCGAAGCTCCCATCGTGATTGGAACAGAGAAACAACCCATATTTAATTGTTTAATGCCAGGAAGTGTTGACTTGTACATCGGGTTTGATTTATTGCGAGCTTCCGAGAGTAAGAACCTAAAGTTTGCTTCATCTAATAAGACAAGGACAGTAATTAATACTGAGGTTATACCTACTGCCGCAATGAACCGTAATCCAAGAGATGTAAAATTACCTTCTTTGGATAGTATTACTCAAGGTATTGAGAGAAACATGATAAGTGGTGAAAATATTTACGTGAATACTTCCGAATTTGCCGAATCACTATTTTCGGATACCGTATACTCAAATATGTTACTTTTAGGTGCAGCCTATCAAGCTGGATTTATACCACTTAAATCAGAATCGATAGAAAAGGCAATTCGNCTTAATGGGAAGTCCGTCCGATTCAATATTCAAGCTTTTAGGTGGGGGAGATCNATTGTCGTTGATCCTTCTGCAATCAAAAATGAATTAAAACTCAACCAATGTTCTCAGATTGATAACGAATCGCAAGAAATAGACTTAAAATCAAATCCTAAAACGGTGGGGTTATTTCATAGACTTAGGGCAATGGAATTACCTTNTGATTTGCATGAAAAAATAGAATTGAGAGTGCGAGAATTATGCAATTACCAAGACGTTAGCTATGCAGAGAAATTTATTGAAACATTGGAGCCTGTTTGGAATTCAGAAAAAACAATCAACTATTCTGGNCGCTTAACCAAAGTAGCTTCTATGGGACTTTACCGTCATATGGCTTATAAGGATGAATATGAAGTGGCACGTCTCTCTTTGAAAAAAGAAGCCGTTGGAAAAATAAAAGGGATGTTCGATGGTCCAGTTGAATTGATATATTGTTTCCATCCACCAGCTTTACGTTGGCTTTTTAAGAAAAAGGTTTATTTTGGCCCATGGTTTCGGTATGTATTGAATATCCTTCGATATGGTAAGTATTTTCGGGGGGGGACGTTGGACTTATTTGGGAAAAGTCGATTTAGACGTTCAGAAAGAGATCTTATAGTATGGTATCGAGATNTGCTTTCCACGGTCGCTTCTCGCTTAAACAAAGTAAATTATGAAAAGACAGTCGAATTAGTTGGTAAAGTTGATCAGATACGCGGCTATGAAGAAGTAAAAGAATCAGCATCTATTCAAGTAAAATCTGAATGTAGTGAACTACTTAGNCAAATATAATTTTCCTTTTTTTTAAAAAAATAATTTGGATAGTAAAAAAGATCTCAAACGGAAAGTTTAGCATAGGTTTGGGAACGGCTCCAGAAATTTATTGAAATGTAAACTCAGNTTAATTTTTTGGTCTTATAAGNAGCTAATAAGAANATTTNTNAATTAAAATTTGAAGGAGTTAAGATGGTTAANTTTGGCATAGTCGGTATCGGATTTATGGGCGTAACTCATTATAAGGCGATTCAGAAAATTCGTGGAGCAAGAGTTGGTGCCATCGTATCGAGAGATGTTCAAAAGCGCAAAGGTGACTGGAGAAACATAGAAGGAAATTTTGGAGGTGGGGGGGGGAAACATGACCTCGGTAAGGTCCGTGCGTATAAGGGATTAGACGAATTACTGGAAGATCCCGACATAGACGTAGTAGATATTTGTCTGCCGACTTCTATGCATGTAGAGACGGCGAGGCGTGCACTTCAGGCTGGCAAGCATGTTTTTTTAGAAAAGCCTATTGCGNTAACTTTATCAGATGCAAACAAACTAGTTTCCGAATCCAAGCGTTATCGGAGATTTTTGATGGTCGCACACGTTCTGCGGTTTTTCCCCGAATTTAGTCTTATAAAAAAATTAGTAAAGTCAAAAGAATATGGTAGCATAAAGGCTGCTCATTTTAAACGGATAATTTCTAGGCCGTCCTGGTGGGGAGTTGACGATCTTAATCGTACAGGTGGTCCGGCAATAGATTTGCATATTCATGATACAGATTTCATACAATTTATTTTCGGCATACCTGATTCTGTTGTATCTCAAGGAACTTTGGGCAAAGGCAAACTGGTAGAGTATATTCACACACTTTATAAATACTCGAAAAATATTTCTGTTAGTGCCGAGGGGGGGTGGATTGGTCAGCCAGGTTGTCCTTTCGAACATGGTTACGATATTTATTTTGAAGGCGCGACGTTAAAATTTAATTCTTCGTCTGGACAAAGCCCTCAATTACTCACAAGTNATGGAAGGATCAAAAAACCAAAGCTTTCACAAGTTGATGGTTTTGTCGGTGAATTAAAGGAAGTAACTGAGGCGATTAGTAAAAACCGCAATTCAAAAGACCTAAATGCAATTAGCGCACGAAATTCATTAGATATTTGCTTAAAAGAGATCCGGTCTGTTTATCAATGTCGTCGCGTGTCTATATAAAAATTTCAGTAATGTTTATTTAGTTCGCTAGCAAAATCCATATCGGACTGGGTTATACATCCTTCACTATGAGTGGTCAATGATACGAAGACGNTTCGAGAGCTTGTGTCTAGTGAAAAATCAGGATGGTGATTTAGGGTGTTAATGGTATTTATTAAATGGTTTAAGAACAAGGTGATATCTTTGAAGTTGTTGAAAGTAAAGTTACGTTCTATGATGGTATCTCTTTTCTTAAGCGACCATCCATCTAAATGTTTTATGTTTTGTATAAGGGTGTTTTTATCTATCGCTGTTTTGTCTTCATTCATTTNGCACATCCAAAAAGTTAAAATTGGTTATTCGGTTAACATTNAACAATAACTAACACTGTAGCATTTATACTTATTCCAAAATTTATTATTAGCTAGTTGGATTGAAATAACAATTAGAAACGGACTGAGGCTGATAGTCCCCAGTCCGTTTCTTCAATCGAGAATCAACTACAAATTAATGATGGTGACCGTGATCTTGGCCATTACCTTCATCTTCATCTTTTTCTTCGGTAATCAAAGCATCTGTAGTCAACAAGAGGCCTGCTATACTTGCAGAATTACTTAGAGCGGTGCGCACGACCTTAGTGGGGTCAATTACACCCATCTTTACCATATCTCCGTATTCCTCAGTTCTAGCATTAAAGCCGTAGGCACCTTTCTTTGATGCTACATTTTCCACAACTACAGCACCTTCGAAACCTGAATTGATTGAGATTTGGCGAAGTGGTTCCTCTAAAGCGCGACGTAGAATTTTTATTCCAGCATTTTCACCATCAGTCTCGCCTTCTAATTTTTCGATTTTGGCGATTCCACGAACTAATGCTACTCCTCCACCAGGAACTATACCTTCCTCAACAGCTGCTCTTGTAGCGTGAAGGGCATCTTCGACACGGGCTTTCTTCTCTTTCATTTCAGCCTCGGTTGCAGCTCCCACTGCAATTACTGCAACACCGCCAGCTAATTTAGCGAGTCTTTCCTGTAGTTTTTCGCGATCGTAATCGGAAGTAGTTTCTTCTATTTGCCGACGAATTTGTTCGACTCGCCCACGGATATCAGCGGCTTTTCCCGAACCCTCTACTATTGTGGTATTATCTTTGTCGATCGCAACGCGTTTAGCCTGTCCTAGATCACTCAGCTCAACGCTTTCGAGGGAGATACCTAAATCCTCGGTTATAACCGTTCCACCAGTTAAATCGGCTATGTCTTGTAGCATAGCCTTACGCCGATCTCCATAACCAGGAGCTTTTACTGCTGCTATTTGCAAAGTACCTCGGATTTTATTCACCACTAAAGTTGCCAGCGCCTCACCTTCGACATCTTCGGCGATTACTAATAAAGGTTTGCCCGCTTTAGACACTTTTTCTAATAAAGGCAATAAATCCTTTAGATTGGAAATTTTACCTTCATGAATCAGGAGGTATGCTCCTTCAAGAGAAGCTTCCATTGCATCTTGATCGGTAACAAAGTAGGGTGAGAGGTAACCGCGGTCGAACTGCATTCCCTCAACAACATCAAGTGTAGTATCTGTTCCTTTTGCTTCCTCGACAGTTATAGTGCCGTCTTTNCCAACCTTGTCCATGGCATCTGCTATTAGTTCACCAATTGCTTCATCGCCATTAGCAGATATTGTGCCTACTTGAGCGACTTCACCATGATCTTTAACGTTTTTACTCAGGCTTTTTAGACTATCTACTACCGAATCAACGGCTTTATCTATGCCCCGCTTGATTTCCATGGCAGAAAAACCTGCAGTTACTGCTTTCAATCCTTGTGAATATACGGCTTCAGCTAAAACGGTAGCTGTAGTAGTGCCGTCTCCTGCAACATCGGAAGTTTTAGAGGCGACCTCTTTGACCATCTGTGCTCCCATATTCTGGTAGGCATCGGGTAATTCAATTTCTTTCGCAACTGAAACACCGTCTTTGGTAACAGTAGGTGAGCCCCAACTCTTTGATATCACTACATTACGTCCACGAGGTCCTAGGGTTACTTTTACAGCACGACTCAACTGTTGAACACCGGACAATATATTTTCGCGTGCATCCTCGCGAAAAGCAATCTGTTTTGCAGCCATTGTTGTTTGATCTCCTGACTTAAGCTACGATGGCGAGAATATCATCTTCACGCATGATCAAGTAATCTTCTCCGTCTACTTTCACTTCTGTGCCTGAATATTTACCTATCAGCACTTTATCGCCTTTACTTACCTCGGGGTCAACGCGATTTCCGTCATCTAAGCGACCGGGTCCTACGGCAACCACTTCTGCTTCTTGAGGTTTTTCCTTTGCGGTATCGGGAATAATGATTCCACCAACCTTTTGTTCGGAATCGTCATCTAACCTTCTGACCAAGACGCGGTCAGCAAGTGGCTTGATCTTCATCTTTGCCATTTCTTTATCTCTCCTATAGTAAATTTAGTAGGAATTAAAGTCGACACATTATTAGCGTCGTTTCAACTTCCTGATCGCAAACTCCGTGCCATTACAAGATTAATTTAGGTAAGCTCTTGTTTAGAATTAACTTGGGTTCGTTAAGATTTATTAAGGTAGGAATTTAGCTGTAGGGGGATTATTAAATTGGGAATCACTTTTTCAAGTATGCGGGGTAAATTTCCTTAGAAAATAT
>NZPK01000068.1 GCA_002693325.1 Gemmatimonadota bacterium
AACTGGATGGTCATCAGGAAGACGTTCAGACCAGAAATCTTTCCCTTCGACTAATCCACCATACTTAACTAATCCTTCGTGAAAACCTCCGATACCTCCAAAGATAAATCCTCCATTTGTAAGATATCGTGTCATTTGCTCCAACTCTCCCTCATTTGGAGCACCGGAGGGCAGTATTATGGGTATTTCAAGTAGACGTTCATCATCGTATGTGATACTGCCGATAAAATCTGCACTGATTCCTGTGTATTCATTTAAACCGTTAACGAGAAATCGAAGATTTTCAGTACCGCCTCCGCTGGCACCAGATGCAAGAGCACTGGCCGAAACAACTCGGGCGAAGTTAATGAAGCCTTTTATTGCTTGGGGATCTCCGGCATCTTGAACAAGCATAGCTCGGTACCGACCTGTATCCATGCTGTTAACATCCAACATATCCAAAGCCATGTCTATTTTATTTTCTGGTTGCCTTGTTCCAGTGAGGTCAACAGCAGACAGGGTTGGTTCGATATCTACACCACCAACGTCCACACTCCTCGAAACGGACATTGAAGGAGCTGCAGCATTGTTTAGTGCTGAATTAGTNCTGAAACTAGCTGTTGCCCGCACTTGGTCCATTCGGGCACGCAATGCTACTGATTGCCTCTGGATCATTTGTCGCTTCGGTTTAGGAACTTTACGAAGTTCCAGAGGTTTCGTTAATCTNGGCTCTCTCTTAATGAATTTAGTTGTCAAAGGTCTCGGAGTGCTCTTTTTAACTTCGTCGGCTGGATCGATGATCGCCGCGGCAAGGTGTATAGCCAGAGCTGCTATAAGCGAGATGAGAAGATACTTATGCAGTTCTCGAAGTAGCGTATCCGGTTGGAACGATGAGACAGCTGAAATAAAACGAGTTGGTTTACTAGTGTCCATTTTTAAACCTCATGCGACAAAATTAAGGCCGCTTATACGAGACAACAAAATCGNCTACAGCAGGTTGAAGCCCATTTCTGCGGGCGTTTCGGTCGATTTTATGTTCGCGAGCTACAGATGTTTCTGGGCTCGTAGAAACAATTTCAATTTGTCCGATTTTCTCTAATCTACGCTTTTCACGATATACATCAAGTCTTAAACCTTTTCTTATACCGTGATTGACTCCCAAATTGATAACGAAATGGTTTTTAATTTGCTCATCGTAGGGTTCCGTCGAAATAATAATTCCGTCCAACGGTAGCTGAGCAAGTATTCTAGGAATCGTTTTCGATACACTGGAGTGAGCCAGGGTCTTTGCATAGGATATATCGTCTTGTGGCGACGATAGATACCATCTATCCGCAACTGTTAGCATTCGCAACGCAGACGGATTTTTAAATCTCTGTCGTAAGATCGGTGCAGTGAATTCTCTGATAAATTTCGGATCGGTATACCCAGGATACTTGTCTGGATTGAGTACGAATCGCTCCCTGTGCGGAAGGAATATCGTAGTGTCTCGACGTTCAGACCATATCGTCTTCTTGGAATGGCCGTCAATTAAGCGAACCTCGATAGAAGTTGTTAACGCCGGAAGTGATTTGATTTGCCGCGGTATGGCTTCTTCTTGTCTCTGTGTTAACGGGGCATAGCCTGGATCCCTTAGGTAGATTGTTCTATTGCGATAGATTTTGTGAAAAGATCTCACGATAAAATGGGCAACAAAGTCGGTGTTTAAATCGGGTGGGAAATCAGTTACCCCTCGTGAATTTAGTTCGACTTTGCCGGACGTGATTTTATACATCCCCAAAGATCTTAGCTCAGAATGGGTAAGGGCATGCATGAGTAGAATGTTTTCGCGCTGCGTATCTGACATGTGGGGCCAGACACGAGTTGAGTCAACCTCATTGCTGTAGGCAAGTGTAATCGTCAGCCTTTCATCTCCAGACGCAAGGCAAAGATTTGCTGCTATCAAAAGCAATGTTGTAGGTATTATCAAACTTTTCAAGAGCAACTTTCTGTAAAAGCGAGTGATATTTGAAAATGTATTTGCAGATCGATCATTCAAGTAAATAACTACTCTTGTCTTTTGCAAGAAGATGCAGAAATCTAAGCGGTCTTTGTAAGGTCAGTCTTCGTCTTGTGGAGCTCAGTGAGAATATCTCAAAAATGATCGATTACAAAACGCTTCAATTCTTTTACAAAATTGTTTGACAAAAGATTAATTTGTCTTCAATTTGTAACTTGATAGCGCATATAGAATGGCGCAATTTTTAAAACTGGTGTCCTCATTTTTGGGGAACCGCATCTTTTCTCGGAGGTTATTAGTATGAGGAAGTTGAGCATTGTTGCAATTGCCGCTTTTGGCATTGTCGGTGCTTCGTTCGCTCAGGGTGATCGTGTTTTTGATCTTCCTAAGTTAACGCAGGCTCCCGTCTTGGACGGTGTTATCGATGGTGACGAATGGGCAGGATCACTCGAGTTGGCTTGTTCGCCTTCTCAGGTCCAAGAAGATGGCGCCAATTACGGCTGGCGCGATATTGAGGCACAGCAGAGTGAAATCAGTGTAAACCAGTTGGTTCAATCCGATGGTGAAGATGCAGGTATAGCCCGCACCGATGCTGATTTTAATTCTCGTATCTGGCAGGCATGGAACGATGATGGCTTGTGGGTTGTTACCGCAGCTGCCGATAACGTTCATGACGTAGAAGGTGGCGAAAATGGTTGGGCATGGTGGGAGCGCGACAGCCTATCATTATATGTCGACCTCATTAACGAAAAAGAAGAGTCGGTTCTGAATGGTGAATATACCGCTCTGAATATCGTCAACTTCCAAGCTCGTCCACTCGAATCAAGCCCATACACTGTTTCTTGGGCGCGTACTGTCGAGAACAAGCGTTCGGATGAAGATGGAAACGATCCTGACCTCGTAGATGGTTTCTTGAATGGATATCGCGATGCGGGAGACGAATTCGGTGGTGAAGCCGATTACGTTCTCGAAATGTTTATCCCATGGGAAAACTTACTTCGCTTTAACCTACCTGCCGTACCTGTAGTAGGATCGGAAATGGGCTTCTCGTGGTTGCCACCCGATCCGGATGGTGACGATAGCTATGGCGGTCAGCTCCAGTGTTGGGGTTGGGCAGACGATCCATCAAACTTTTCGACTTGGGTAATGTCGGATACGCCAGCAGGACCAGCAGGTGGCGGCACAGCCGTTGAAGCTGATTCCTGGGGTCGTATAAAGACTACTTTCCAGTAGATCTGATGCTATTGTATTAGATTTGTGAGTCATATCGGAGACCATAAGCGGTCTCCGATATGATTTTTTTTGTAAAACCCTTTTGGTTGCAATCCACGTCGTCAGAATATTTTAGGTGCAAGGATGTCCATGTTAAAAGATTCAAAAAATGCTATCGGTCTGCTTAGCATAGCCTTCGGGATCCTTTTTTATACCAGCCTTGATATCAACGCTCAACGTCATCCGGAATCACAAGGTCCGTTACCTTACTACCGAGATGAACCGGGCTACGTTTCAGGTCCGGAATGGCTTCAAAGGCCACCGTTTATAAGGGGTCCTCGCGACCGGTATGAACGCGGATCTAATCGAATGTTTCTTGGTACAGGGGATGAGGTACCGTATTTAAACTACGCCGACGATAGATATATATTGTCGCAGAGGGAACTGATTCCATGGTTCCAGCCCAAAGGGCGTCCCTGGAAATTTCGGAATACACGCTGGGATCGTTTGGGAAATTATATGGGCTCCACCGTTAGCACGAGTCCGGCTTCAAGCTACCTACGGTTGTTCACATGGGAAGAAACACGCAGCGCAGAGCAGGGACAAGGTAGAAGTTTCATTGACCATATGTCCCCGTCCCCTTGGTCTGGACCGGCTGGATATACAGACGCCACCCTGCGAATAGGACATTATAACTACAAAGATCTTCACTGGACTGCTACTGTCGGGGAACGTGTGCGAAGTATTTTCACTCCCTTGACTCTTTCACAGGCCCATCTATCTGTGGCACGTGTTGATTTCGATAATAAATTCGGACAGGATCGAGCTACGTTGCTTTTTAACAGAGGACGAACTCGCCCGGGAGGTTTGTTTTCAGAGTGGGCATCTGTAGGTGGGGATACAGAGGATCCGAGCCCAGTTCTAATGTACGGGATGCATTATAAGCACCGGTTTGGTCGTTATGCACAATTCGGGACAACTTTGCTGAATCAGGTCATGAATATGCCCTCTTCTGGCAACAGCAGTCCTTTACGAGGTGACTTGCCCTACGAAATGCTCGGCCCACGCATGATTAGGGTCTTTATCGCTGACGATTCACCGGAAGAAATAAGACACAACGCTAGGGTATATGGCGTTGAGATATCTCTAGAGGGATATCGGGAAGATGAGCGGGTCGTGATGACCAGTAATGCTGGAGATTATTACGATGCGCGTTTGGAACCCGTTGTTGTTGGTGGCCGNGCGATTCCTGGAAGCGATGGAAGAGAAGCGNTCGGGCGAGAAACAGTGATTTATGANTTCAACATCCCATCAGATGTTACCGTTCAATCTGCAACNTTTTCTGCGGATGTATCGGATGACTACCGTATAGGGGTTAGGCAGGTCCATGATTTTCCAGGTGTAGACCGCAAGGGTAACCTTAAACTTACCGAAAGTGTCTGGCCGGATGATTTTGTTGTAACAGAAGCTGGAACGCGAAGGCCATTCAAATGGGATATTCAGGAGGATGAGGAACCGTATTACACCGTGGTTCGGTCAGATGGAAAGGGAGAAAATAGCTCAAATAGACAAATTGTGCGTTTTGATCATGGTATCCCTACCGGCCAGAACTTGGCATCCCTCGACTTTCAGGCAAACTTAGTTGGTTTGAAATTCAGCGGAGAAATTGTTCGAAATACCCAAAACTTTATTTACCCCGTAGGTCTCAATGACGGGAAACGCAGCAGCAAAAAAGCCTGGGCATATTGGGTGAACGTAGTAAAGGATTTAGGTCCCGCCCGTAGGTTTGGCGCAAAGGTTGGTGCTGAAGTTTTCCGACTCGACCCTGATTATAGCGGTGGATACGATAGCCAAAGAGGGGGTATGGCGTTTCATCTTGATTATCAAGATGGATCTCGTGTAAAATCGGATACCCAGGAATACGGTTTAGTTGAGGATAACGACGATGATGACCAATGGCCAGATGATTTTATCGAAGATACAGCTTCACCTGGTAGAATGTCATATCCGGGTTGGACTAATGCATCTGTTTACCCTGGCTTGGANGAAAACTTAGATAATATTCCCGANGTTGATAGAAACGAAAACTTTGTTCCTGACTGGGAAGAACCGTTTTTGGTTTATGATGCGGATCCACCGGAATTTGTTTACGGCATTGATTTCAATAACAACGGAATGCCAGATTTTAGAGAGAATGATGATTTACCTGACTACCCTTACCGTAGGGACCAAAAGGGACGACATTTCTTCCTACTATTGGATCGATTAGGTAAGTTTGGTGAGTCGGTTTCGATAGGGTATTATAAGGCTACTGAAGAGGCTGGGGGTAATCGTTCTGAAAGCTTATATATGAGATACGCCTACGATCGAAGTAAAGTCGGGGTAGGTGGTATTCAGGCTAATTTCGATTTGAAACAGGTGAAAGATAATATTCGTGATGACAGCTANGTTTACATAGTTCCGCCCAANGATGATGATATTATTCCGTGGTTGAATAAGCCTGACACACNCCCAGGTTTACCCGGCAGATATCGCCCTGCTACCCCAGACCCGTTGTTGATGCAGGATAGCTTTGTCTCCACTGCCTTTTTAAAGACTGATTATACCAAATTCGTAAATACGACAATAAGTAACTCGGCGTTATGGAGTAGGAATGAACAATCTGAAATAGCTCTTGTTGGTGAAGATGGAAATCTACAGGAAGCAGATACAATTTCGCGTATNATACTGGTTAACAAAATCAAACGNAATTGGCTTATTGGTTCCTTAGGTTTACAAGCTAAATTTAAACATAGGTTACTTTATGAGACGATTGATTCTCAACAATCTCTNAGGACCTCATATTCTGATTTTATTCCTATTGTGATGGCAGAATATGATTGGACTCCGAAAACGAGTTTTGTTTTGGGNATTCAGGGTTTACCTCTGCTACCCTATAANCGGNTAGACCGTGCCCGTGAAGATGGTAGCTTTGATCAGACGGACTATGCATTTATGTATAAAATGCAGTCGGAATATTTTGGCTTTGAAAATGAATTCTTTTTCGGGTATCTCATAGCCGACAGAAATTACGAAACTNTGAAGGATCGTAATTATCGTCGCGGAACGTTTTTCGTTGAAATTATAACGCCATTCTAGAAAAATCATTCAAATGTATAAACACAAATTTATGATAGGTCTTTTACTTTTTCTTAACGGATGTTCCTTTTGGGCTGTTCGCCCGGAGTTGGAATATCGTGTTGATGTTGAGCCGGTTATATCTCTGAGTGATCAAGAAGCTTTTTATGAGGATCCGAGTGATAGCACTTTCGTTTGGAGTAAAGAAGGATTNATCGTAAAGGTCAAGTTTTACAGCGANCAAATGTTAGATGAACGGTTTGATCCAAAAGTAAGTCCGTATACCTTGACGGGCTGGGTGGATCCATTGAAGGGCTATACTCCACCTCTGTGGACTACGTTTGAAGTTACGGTAATTAATCGCACTCGCGAGCGTGTNGAATTAGATCCNACGCAAGCGGTCTTACGCATGAAAAACGGTGANTACTATTTTTGNCGTCAGGGTGTTGGAAGATTGGTTTCTAAGGACCATTTCTTTGACTACAGTTATTTGAAATGGAGTGGNCGAGAGGGGAATGTCGAATTTTATAAAAACACGGACATGAATGATATCTGGCANCGCACGGAATATCGTCGTGAGAAACCGGTTCGTAAGGGAAGAAAATATACCGGAATGTTAACCTTCCCCCCGTTACCCNAAGGGATTTCTGAATTNACGCTTGAATTCAATGATTTTATCCTGGCCTATGATAGTGCCGCGGCCGGTTTTGGTAATCCGACAGAGTTCACGGACATACATTTTGATTTTAATGTCGAGCAAGGGATTGTTACTTTGGGAGGTGATGGAAGATGAACACGAAAGGTNGATACAGTCGTAAAATATCTTGCATTGTGCTAACAAGTTTAATGGGNGTCTTCGGTTGTGGTAATTTGAAATATGTCGCCTTGAAGGGNACAGAATTACCCAATCCTCCAACGGAACGTGTTCGCGTTTATGTTAAACAATTTCCTGTCACAAGTAAGGCTAATGTCATAGACCCTAATGCAATGTCCGGTGGAGATCAATATCAGGGGGGGGGTAGTTCGACTAATTCATTAGCAGATGTTGGTAATGCTATAATGGTTATTTCCAGGTCTACTCGGATTGAAGACCTTACGAGATCGTTGTTACGCGAACTCAGATCCAGTGAACTACGCTTTTTGAGTGAGTATGAGAGGGTTAAGGANCTGACCAAAGTTCGCTCTATGCCTAATCCTTACGAGTTGGTNGCTCCAGAAGACAAACGAGCTCAATTAGAAATAAGTGGTGAAGTCATTCTAATGAGCCAAAGAGTTGAACAGCGTTTTTCGCAGAATAGTTCTAGTGTAGAAGTCCGGATTAAAATCAAAGACTTATCTACGGGTCGTGAGACGGATATCCTGCCAGTCAAAGCTGGTATTCATATGACCTTCAACTCAAAGGAATTAGAAGAGGCGATTGCAGTTTTTATTTCAACAGTGCTCACNCAAAAAACGCTTTTTTAGGTGATAGGTATAGCAATATTTATGTTGGGAATTGGATCTGAATCGTATGCGCAGATGAAAAATTGGCAATGGGATGATGANTTGTTAANACTTTCGACTCCAANAAACGTGGTAAGGTTAGATAATTCTTNTNAACTGTCGAAATTATCGGAAGAACAAAATATCGCNCTTGGNANTATTGCTAAAGATGATTTTGGCTTGCGTGTTCCACTCACAGATGGAGAGATAGCCTTGATTGTAAGTGAATGGATTTCCAACTCTCCTAATGTTTTCGGTCGGAACTTTGTAGTTGATCTGGGTCGAAATCGCGCGATCACGAAGGTTCGAGTTGTTCCAGGTCAGACCGCTCTCAATCAGCCCGAATATTTCGTGCGTGGTTATCGAATTGAAGCTGCCCATGAAAATTCAAGAGATGTTTGGAGGTTGCTGGCAGAACAACCCACACATTTTAATTTAACTGTTGATTCACAAGCTGATTCTTCTTGGAAAGTTAAGGATGAATACGGTTTGAACCTTTATCGGGAAGCTCGATATGTTAGGTTCACCATTACAAGGCAGGACCGAAGCAATTGGGTGGCTCTGGGTGATATAGAAGTGTACGCAACTGGGTTCCATGCTGATGGAGATGTAGAATTTCAATTTTTGTCAGAAGATCCGGTGAATATAGGGCGTATATTTTGGGAAACGGATGAACCTGATAACACCTCAATTGAAATTAAAATTCAGTCTGCAGGTTCTGAGATTAAGGAATGGACAGAAGTTCCTGTTACCTTTCAAGGCGCTCAATATGGAAATATTGAACCTCTAGTGGGTGTTAAGTTAAAAGCTGAATTTTCGTCAGGAGAGCCTTTTTCTACGCCCCTACTTAAAAATTTTCAAATAGATTATGATGAGACATTAGTCGCTACGTCTGTAACATCCCATATAGAACCAAATCACATTCAGCGGAAAGCTGCCACTGACATAAAATATGTCGTTGAAGCTCGTGTAAATGCTGATGATTATGGGATAGATCTCATACAATTAGATGGATCAATCTTTGATGTAAGTAGTGTTGAAATTGATGGAACACAGCTTTTTACTAACGAATACGCAATTACGCGGGATGTGGACAAAAATGTTATTCAAATTGCTTTGGAATCTACAATTCTGCAGAATGCTCGGGTGGTTATAAAAGGAAAAACACGGCTATTTGCAAATACGGAATTGCGTTCGTCAGTCGGCAGTCAATTACAAGGCGATCGAGATGGCTATATTAACTGGCAGAATGCTATGGAAAGTATGGGGAATAGTTGGGAGATAAGCGTACTAGGTGCGCCGGGTGATTTATTGAGTTCCGTAAGACAGTCAGCTTCTTATTTGAGGCCTGGAAGTCTCAGCGAATCATCAGTCCGTTTTGAATTTGACGTAGACAACATAAGTTCCAGCGCAGAGGTGTGTATTGAAATTTATTCAATGAACGGAAATCGTGTAAATCGATTATCTAAATTTGGCACTGCTGGCGCTTATGTGTTTGAATGGGATGGGAAATCTGAGGATAATCAAATCGTCCCACCCGGATTGTATATATACGAAATTATTGTTGAAGGTACTGGTTCAAGTGGTCGTCGTAGAGGAACTTGTGTTGTGGCCTATTAAGATGAAGAGGTTAATTGTTGCTCTTATATTTGCGCTATGTTTAAAACCTGTTGTATGTGTAGCTGCTTTTGAAGTGAATCAATGGGGGGCCTATTCTGCGGCCATGGGAGGTGCTTTTTCAGCTCATATAGGTGCGACTGAGGGGAGTTTGTTAAATCCGGCCGTTGCGGCTTCTATAAGAGTGAAAAGTTTTAGTAGCACTTATGTTCAGTTGTTTAGTGGAGTGCCCGGAGGGCTTAAACAGAGTTCGGGCGGTGGTGTAGTGCCGACCCTGCATGGTGGTGCTATAGTCAATTACGCGAGGTTTGGTGACGGCGCATATAGTGAACAGACATTAGGAATTGGTTTTGCTCGACAGTTTCATGAGCGAGTTTCCATAGGCTTTCGCCTAGGTAATGAAGGATGGGAGTTTAGAAATTTAGGAAGGCGTGATTGGTCACTGGATGTAGGTGGATTGTATGAGGTTGGCTGGATAACAGACCATACATTTGCCAGGATAGGACTTGTTGCGAAAGGTTTGGGCAGTACGACTAAAGATTCGGGCAAACTGACTGGCCATCGGCCTTCACGTTACGTTGTCGCGTTAGAGTTGAGGCCTGATCAGCAGGTTTTTGCTACTGAGATTGAGACAGATCGGGAGTATTGGGAAGTTAGATTGGGATGTGAGACGCCTTTAATTGACGA
>NZPK01000069.1 GCA_002693325.1 Gemmatimonadota bacterium
TATTGACTGATGATAATATTTGGTCTACGGCTGAAGGATTTGCGGAAGTTCGTTTTTATTCGAATAGTGTGCCAGATATACCCGAAGCGGAGGTTATTTGGGATACGGGTATGTATGGTGAAGTTTGGTTTGAAACACAGTTTAGTTTGTCTGAAATTGCTAATGCAAAACGAGTAAATCCTGTTGAGAAACCTTTTGATATTGTCAAACCCATGGAGTCTCATTCTCTTATTTCCACATTGATCAGTTTAAATGAAAGAAAAAAAGAGTTAGAGGAAATATTTTTAACTGAAAATAAACGCCATTTAACCGGAATAGAAAATTATACTGGATACGTTAGTAGACGTTTGGCTTTTTCTTTAGGCAGCGCTGGGAGATTAGCATCAAAGAAAGGGTTAGATTTAGCTGAAAAACTAGATTCATGGCAGAAAAAAATCCCCCAAGAACACGGCCTTCAATTAGTAATCCCTTCACGAGATCTAAAGGGGAGCGATTTTTACGTAGCTCGTCAACAAGTAGATGTCGCTTTCAGCAACAAAAAAGATCGTAAGAAAAATTATATACCACCCAAAGATTTTTATGATGGAAAATTAAATCGGCCAACAAAAGTCATTACGGATTCAGTTATTAAAGACGATATAAACAAAAGTTTCTTTCCTCTTTCGTTAGTATTTTTATTTTTGTCGTTGTATAATTTGATTCTTTCGAAACGTTGTTGGGAAACATGGGTAGAGGAGCGATGATATTATGAATTACTTGATTGTTTTAGTGGCTATTTTTGGAGTTATTGCCTGTGCGTTAACGGGAGTTTTTTGGTATTTACAAGTTGTGAAACAAATGATTGCTAGAGATGAAATCTATGGTCTCGCAATCGCCCGATTAAAGCATGTAGCTGTTTTAGTAGGTGCATTGGCTGGGTCCGGTGTTGGTGCCGTATGTGCTTTTTATTTAATTGAGAATCAGTCAGTTAGCTTTGTAGCTTGGCTTGGCCGCATTTCCTATGTGTTCATAATCTGTGCGGCAAGTTCGCATATTCTTGTGCTTGTCCATGCCTGGTTTCACATAAGACGTGAGTTGTCAAGCAGCGAGTCATTGTCAAATAGTCTTGGTAATGTTCGTTTGAACAAGCTAAAGCAGATTGAGGCGAAACATAGGCACTATATTGATATTCGTACGCGCGATGATGAAGTGGTTGATGAACTAATTGGAGTTATTTCGGAACCAATTTTTAATGCTAGACGTGATATGATGCGTCTGCCGCTTTACGGATATCTCGGGACAGTCTGCGGTATTTTGCTTATGGCTCAGGAACTAGGCCGGATAGATGAGGCTTCGCAGACATTCAAGGTCCTTTCTTCTATGGCAACGGGATTAGTACTGGCATTTAAAACGACTTTGGTTGCATTACTTGCCTATCTGCCCCTTCGAAAAATTATAGATTTGTTGATAAATCGTTTAGTTGAAATAGAAAAACTATGGAGAAATCAACGTGAGGAGTTTGATAGAAGATGAGCCGATTGCGTCAGCAACGCGAGGAATTACTTGACGAACACGACGTGAGTAAAGAGCTATTTTTGGGCATTATGATGTTGATGCTTTGCTTAGGTATAATGATTTTGAATGCTACCCAACCAGTATGGCGTGTTCATCGGTATGATCCTGTAGCTGGTGATTCAGTTGTCATATATACGTCAAATGGCATGGGCACGTCGAAGGATGGCTACTCTATTGTTAGAAAATTAGATGAAACTAGTTTTCGCAAACTGGTGGAAAACTTGGTTACTCAGCCAGAGAGAGATCTTCATATGTTTCTTAAGGGGGGAAATAGGTCAGATTTGGTGCGACATGCCTCTTATGCTGATTCCTTACTTTCCATGGATCAATCGGGAAATAAAGTTCGAACGGCCGTATATATTCACACNTGGTAATACCAAAATAGAAGATATATAATTCCGNTCGAACTTTATTAANAGAGAATGATGTTAGACTTAATCTTTTAATATCGCTAATACGTCATTGCCTGTTATCATTGGATTTAAAAAATGGATTNTTGTTTGACCATCAGCATAGCTGCTCTCATAGTCATCACCTTTTTTTAAGGTGCCGAAACGATCACAAACGGCTTTTAACTTGCCCTCCAATATAACTTCGGTTTCCAACCCTACTACCGACACGGCCGGATTTTCAGGTGATAAAGGTTGAGCCAATTTATATTGTTTGCGGAAAGCTCTGCCGAAAGGCCTACTTGTATCGAGAAAACCGTTTTCTTTTAAGAAGTTTTCTCCAGCGCTGAGTAGAATGACCGAATTCCTTGTTGCCTGTAACGTTGTGACAAGATCCTGTGCTTGAGCAAGTTCAACCTCTAAGGAGCGGATATGGTCACTTTGCCGCCGAATCGATGTATGAGCTTCAAGCAAGACACTATTAAGGCTATCAGTTTCTACTCTTAGGTTTGCAATGGCTTGACTATCTATTTGTTTTTCTATTTTCATTCTCCGTATTTCGCCTTGAAGCCTTTCATTTTGTTGTTTGCGTTCGTCGGCTATTTTACGAAATTCGCGCAGAGATTTATTTAAGCCCTGCACATCGTTAATCAGCTTTTCATTTACATGCTGTGCGCTATCGGCTTTCGATCGCAAAGCATCTAGTAAAATATTAGAATCATCTAACGTGTAAGTTAGTGAGTCGATTGCTGCATTTGCTGAATTTAGATCATCCTGTAACTGCATTACTATTTGTTCCTGCTCTTCATTTCCGCAGGAGAAATAGAACAGTGTCAGTGATAAGACTGAAAGCTTGTAAAACATATCTGCTCCTTTAAAAAACCGATTTAATCGAATTCTTCTTTATAAAGACTGTCAACAGCTGCCATGGTTGCATTTAGATCATCATAAAGGGCTGCATGACTACGAGCTAATGCATCTAATTTTTGCGTTAATAATTCCTGAATCTCTCGAGTCATATTAACTTTTCCAAGAAGCGTATTTTGTTGGGAAGTCAAATTAGAGGAAGAGGTGCTTAATTTGCTAATTTCATCGTTGATTTTAGTTAATTGTTTTAACAATGCTCTTTGTGCTCGTTCTTGTGTATTTGTCATTTTATTGAATCGTTCGTCTTCTTTAGAAGACCTATCTTCAATCCTCCTGTTTATCTCTTCTTGATAAACAAGTCTTTTATCTCGCTCAGAAGATAATTTATTCTGAATTGCATCATTTAATTCTATTTGGTCATCTAAACTTGTTTTTGTTTGTGCGTGGTTTTTGCGTTCATTTTGTAAGTCTCGTCTGACTTCAAATTCCGACTGTGTTAAGTTAGCTTTCTCCTCTAATTGAGCGGCCAATCTCGCGCTTAGAGAATTCAGTTTTGAGGAGAATACCTCCATCTGTTCGGTGAGTTGCTGGCGATGCTCTTTTTGTCTTTCGTAATTGGTATAAAGGACAAGAGCCATAACGCTACCTGCAACTAACGTAGCGTATCCGGATAGGAATAATAAATGCTTTCTTTCTATAGATTCGACAAGTTTGTATATGCCAAACGCGCCACACCATAGAAGTACGACGCCACCAACGATTGCAGCAATAATAATATTCATGAGTGCCCCGATCGTATTGGTTTAAAAGATAAAGTCATTGCTCATCGCTAAGTTAATATTCCCTAACCTAAGGCGCAAACTATGGATAAATTTATCATGTGTATTGGTAATGTTCAAATTATATCGTAAATTTAAGGGCCTACTATTTTTGTCTTATAGAGTATCTTGGGAGTCACTCAGTTTGATTTTAAATTCATCTTGTGTACGATTAACGCTTATCGTATATCTGTTTTTATTACCCTTCAAAGTTTATTTTTGCTTTTCTGAAAATATTAGTTTTTCGGAAGTATCGAAAGATGTCGGTATTGATTTTCAACACTATAATGGTGTGAGCGATGAAAAACGTCTTCCAGAAACTGACGGGTCCGGAGGGGCATTTTTTGATTATGATGGTGACGGTGATCTTGATTTGTACTTGGTGAATAGCGGAGATCTTCTCAAGGGACGATCTGGCTATTGGGATAAACTTTATGAAAATATAGAAATTGGACAACGGTTTGAGGATGTAAGTGAAAATGCTGGAATAAGAGGGCGTGATTACGGTATGGGAGTTGTTGTTGCTGATCACGACAATGATGGAGATTCGGATATTTATCTTACGAACTGGGGCTTGGATCAATTTTATGTGAATCAAGGAAATGGAAAATTTGTTGATAAAACGGAGGAGTCCGGTTTTGACAACAATGAATGGGGAAGCAGTGCGAGTTTTTTTGATTCTGATAATGACGGTGATTTAGATTTGTTTGTAGTGAATTATGTTGATTTTAAGATTCAAAATCATCCCTGGTGCGGGCATAAAGCATTGGGGTTACGTTTCTACTGTGATCCTCGTCAACATAACCCTGTGCGCTATCTGTTATATATAAATGATGGGAATGGAATCTTTGCCGAGCGCGGCGAGGAATTGGGTATAGTTCGTCCGGGTAATGGACTTGGTCTAGCATGCTGGGATTATGATCAGGACGGTGATCAGGACGTTTATGTTGCTAATGATATGGAAGCTAATTTTCTCTACGTAAATGATGGGAAAGGGAAATTTTCAGAGGATGGACTTTTTGTTGGTGTGGCCATGAGTGCAGATGGTTTAGCTCAAGCCGGTATGGGGGTTGACACTGCGGATTACGATAACGACGGCGACATTGATTTGATAGTGACGAATTATCAATTGGAGAATAATGCACTTTACCGTAACGAAGGAAGTGTTTTTTCAGAAGTGAGTTTTTCAGCTGGTATTGGAGAATCTAGTCTCAATTATTTAGGATTTGGAACCCTCTTCCTGGATTATGACAATAATGGTTGGACGGATCTATTTGTTGTGAATGGGCATGTTCATGATAATATCGAGGATTACGATCAATTGGTAACCTACGCACAGCGTCCTCAACTTTTTCGAAATGTAAATGGAAAATTTACTGAACGAGCTGCTCGTGATAGTGATGCCCTATCAGGAAAATTAGTTGGTCGAGGGGCGCTTTGTGCGGATTATGATAGTGATGGCGATATTGATTTGGCCGTGACTAGTTCAGGTAGACGATTCACTTTATTCCGTAATGACGGTGGGAATGAAAATAATTGGCTAAGTGTTAGTTTAAAAGGTACACAAAGTAACCGAGACGCTGTGGGCGCATTGGTCGAAGTGTGGACAGACAATTTTAGGCAAATCCAACAAGTAAAAGCCGGATCGGGTTATCAATCTAGCAATCCTAAACAACTACATTTTGGGCTGGAAAAAAATATGGTTGTTGATAGCTTGAGAGTTTTTTGGCCAAGTGGTAAATTACAAGTGCTACAAGATCTTCAATCAAATATTTCAGTTGTTGTAGTAGAGGAGTAGAAAATTATTTTTCAGGCGATAGGGAAACAATTCGCTGTTTAACTTCCTGTCTTAGAGGGTGACTTTTAGGTGTGAGTTCAATTGTTCTTTCCCATGCATCCCTAGCTTCATCTATGTCTCCGTTATTAAAATTTGCTAACCCTAATGCATACCAACATCTGGGATCATTTGGAGATGTTTTTATAGCTTTTTTATAGAAATTGAGCGCCTGCTCAAAATTACCAGTTAACTCAAAGGTGACCCCAATATTTAAAATAGATGGAATATGCTCCGGCATTAGATCTGTCGAGCGTAGGTAATATTCTCTGGCATTGTCTGGCTTTTTTAANTGAAGGTAAATATTNCCAATAGTGTTTAAAANTTTTGGTGATTNTGACGAAATGTGAATAGCAATTTGAAATTGATTTTCGGCTTCCACGATATAATCATGATATGCGAAAAATCGGCCCATATTAATGTGATTGATGAATGATTCAGGAGAATTCAAAATTGAGGCACGAAGTTTTTTGAACTTTTTTATTTCATCAGTATTATCGGAGCCAATTTTGCCTAAATATGTGAAACGTTCCATGTTATATTTGGCAATATCAGATCTTCCTAATTTGCGTGCGAGAATTGCCGCTCTATAGTTACATTCTGCAAAACCAATATCAATACTAACTGCTCTCGTATAAGCCACTAAGGCGCTATCATTCTTTCCGGCCTCCTCTAAAGTTCGGCCGAGATAGTAAAATAAGGTTGATGTTTCTGGTAATAAGCTTAACGCTTTTGAAAAATGCTGTCGAGCGAGCTTATGTTTTTTAGTTCCCAGGAAAACTTCTCCAAGTCTTCGGTGAATTTCTGGTTGATCAGGGGATAGCTGCGATGCCGTTACTAAATTAATTTCAGCTTGGTTGAATTTCCCAAGTTTCGTGTAAATCCCACCTAGGTTTAGGTGAGCAATCGCAGAATTTGGGTCTAAGTCTATAATTCTTTGTAACGCTTCAATGCTCAAAGCATATCTCCCCTGTGAAGCATATGCTGTTGCCAGAGTATTGAGTAAATTGGTTGAAGTGGAATCGTATTGAAGCCCNACAATACTATATTCCTGTGCCTTTTGAAATTGTCTTGAATGAAGTGCATTTTCTGCAAGACGAGTAACTGAATCGATATTTACAACTTGTTTACTTTTTATGGATGAGCTTTTGTTTATTGCAATTGTTGGAAGGCTTTGGGGTTTTATAAAATAAATTAAAGAAATGCCAACAGAAGCAAATATTAATAATGTGAGACAAACACCGAACAATTTNGCCATAATTGATTTTGAGTCGCTTAAAAAAAACAAATTACGATCCTTTAGTATTAATTGGTTCNCACAATCGAAGTCTTTCCTTAATTTATATAGAAACTTCTTATTTGTAAGTCATAAAATCAGATCGAACGCGAGAGTACGTAGNGGANAACAGGTAGGAAATGCCGAAAAATAAAAGGAGCAAGTATCGTAAAAAACNGCGCGGACTGTCACTGAGTCGCGCGTTATNTNGTGTTACGTTCTTTATCGTTATCATCATTTCTATTTGGCATTTTTATGGTAAACATCAAGAGGAAATGTCGCATCAGCTTTATCGTCACGGCAAGGAATTACAGGAAACAGGATTTAAAAAAGCTGCTGAAGAAAAATTTATTGAAGCGTTAGATATAAATCCTGGCCTTATAAGTGCACAGATAGAGTTGGGTAACATAGCCGCTGCGTCAGAAAACTTCAAGTTAGCATTACCCCACTATAAAAAAGCGTTAAGCCAAGATAGTAAGAACTTCGATGCCCTAATAGGTTTAGCCGTATCGCAAGACGGTGTTGATGATTTTATTGCAGCTGAAACAGCTTACAAAAAGGCAATATCGGCTAGGCCGAATTTCTCTGAAATATACTATAATCTAGGTTTTCTGTATCAAAGGCAGGGTCTTTATGAAGAGGCGGTAGACCTTTATACGAAAGCTTTAAAACTAAAACCAAATTTTTTACAAGCTCAGGCAAATTTAGGATTATGTTGGGATCGTTTGCACGATCCAGGTAAAGCTATCGCGGTATACCGACGTGCAATTGCGCTTAATTTAAAGGAGGGTCCTTTATACTATCGACTAGGTTCGAGTCTGATGAGAATTTCGAAATATGATGAAGCCGAGCTAGCTTACCTGAAGGCTGTTGATCTAGGGCAATATAGTTATTCAATTTTCCTTAACTTGGGGCGAATTGCTGAAGAGAAGGGTAACATGCATGAAAGTTTGGAATGGTATAATAAAGCTCTCTCTATGGACGAGGAATCAACTGAGATCTATGAAGGCCTTGCAGGAATATTTTTAAAAAACGGACAAGAGGATGAGGCTGAAAAACACTTTTTAAAGTCAATTGAATTGGATCCTCAAAACAGTAATGCACGTTACGGATTGGCTCAAATGTACATTGCGCAAGGCAATATTTCGAAAGCTGAAGGTGAACTAAGAATATTCGAAGAGCAAAAAGAATTTGAAGGGCGTAAAGTAGCTTTGCTTAGAGCTGTTGAGCTTGAACCAAGGAATCCGGAGCCGGCATTTTTATTGGCTAAATTTTATTTGGAATATCAACGGCTTGAGGAAGCTGTGAAAATTTTAGAGCGTATAGTATCAATATCGCCAAATTTTACTAAAGCCCTCTCATTACTAAAGCAATTGTCAAAACCGAATTAGTTGCCGTATGCCCAATCGTAGATCTTATGTGACTCTGTGATTGGGAAACTTTGGTTATTGCCATTGTCCTTTATAACTAATAAGCTGTTTATTTCAGGCAATTTGATTTCGGATCTATTTCCATCCGGCCAAATAACGTTTATACTTAAAACAATATCTTCATTGCCTAACCCAATAAAGGAGCGTATATCGTTGTAAGAGAGGTAGCTGCCTGCTCCGTTGACGTAACGCCATTGCTTAGAGTTATTTGTTTCGATTTCTATGTGACTTCCAATTCCATCACGATTGACACCTGTGCCAATTAGTTGAATTGCAATCCAATTATTAGGTGTTTTGGTTTCATTGCGGAGAAGCGTGGGGGAGTCATTAAGGTTTACTACAAAGATGTCTGAATCACCATCGTTGTCATAGTCAGCAATTGCACTACCCCTGCTAACCTTTGAAATCGAAAGAGCATCATCTGATTCGACAGGAAAAAATCGCTTGTTTCCAGTATTTATAAACAACTGATTTGGTTGTCGGTAGTTAGATCCAGCATTTACTTCATCGACTTGAGGATATACATGTCCGTTTGCAACAAAGAGATCTAAATGTCCATCATTGTCGTAATCAAAAAAATGCGTTCCCCAACCCAACAGGTCAATAGTACTTGCTGCCAATCCTGCTGTAGCTGTTACATCACTAAAACGAGAACTGGCATTCTCGTACAGCGTGTTGGTTTCCGTGAAAAAATGGGTTACATATAGATCGAAATCTCCATCATTATCATAATCTCCCAGATCTACTCCCATACCTGCTTCGGTTTCCCCATCACCATTGTAGGCAACACCTGAAAGTAGTGCAACGTCACTGAAAGTATCGTCGGCTAGATTTTTGAATAAGACATTGGGCGTTTCATCATTTGCGACGAATATGTCTGTCCATCCATCCCGATTATAATCAATTGGAACGACGCCTAAGCCATAATATGAGTTCGATTGGTCAATTTTCGATTGCTGGGTTACATCAGTAAATTGAGTATTTCCTTCGTTACGATACAGCCTATCTTCGGCGCCTATAAGCCCCTTAGGACCACAGTAGACTTTTATCCCTCCGAAGAAGGTGCATAGATTTGGGGTGGCGGGTATCTTTGATGCATCAAAGATGACATAGTTCGTAACATAAAGGTCTAAATCACCGTCATTATCAAAATCTAGAAAGGCGCTACTGGCACTAAAGTCATTAGAGGCAATATTGCTCGAAGCAGAAATGTCTTCAAAAAAAAGTTTACTTTTGTTTAGGTAAAGAGTATTGGGACCGAAGTTTGTAATATATAAATCTCTCAGTCCGTCGCTATTTATGTCGCCAACGGTTACTCCCGTTCCCCATCCGCTATGATCTAACGAGGAATGCTCACTTTCGTCTGCAAAAAAACCATTTCCTATATTTTCATAAAACACATTACCAGGACCCGATTGCTTTTGAAATGTTTGAAGTGTTGATCCATTGGCAATGTATAGATCCATGTCTCCATCGTTGTCTGCGTCAAAAAAGGCCGCTCCACTTCCGTGTGCCTGTACGACATAGGACTTGATCTTATCTCCGCAGGTGTTGTAATAGGTTATTCCTGCATTTTCAGTTTGATCGGAAAAATATACAACGTCAGATGCACAGAGAAAATCGTGGCTGGAATGGAATACCAGTATCGACCAAAAACATATAAATTTCAAGTTTGTAGTTAATCGTATGTTATTCATATTGGGAGTAATTGAAAATCAAATTTCGTTCTTTTGTTGTTGGATAATGCGTTTCTTGCTTTCCGCTAGGCCATGAAACAAATACGCTGTCAATACGATCGTGGACTCCTAAGCCATAATGGAGTAAATAGCTATTCGTTGAACCAAATCCACTTCCAGCATCAAGACGCTGTATTCGGCTGTATTGGCCGCTATGAACGGTGACATTAGCACCTATACTAAATTGATTGTTCTCTGAACCCATTAGGTTGATAGAAACGCTGTTGAATTGTGTGCCAGAATTAAGATATAAACTATTCGGCCATACGTCCCCTGGATAATGTCCTCCCGAGCCCAAGTAGATATCGAGATTACCATCTTCGTTTATGTCGGCAAAGGCTACACCATGGCCTTTGCCCAAATTGGCGACGCCAGCCTGTTGGCCGATTTCTATGTAAGCATCTTCTCGCTTGAGAAATAGAGCATTAGGTTCAAATCTAGCCATTAGTGGACCGCCGTTAGCTAGGTAAAGATCTGCAAGACCATCGTTGTCAAGATCTCCTGCTCCTGCTCCCATAGCACCGTATGAACGGCCTAATCCGGCCTCTACGGCTCGTTCGGTAAATCTATCCTTGCCGTTGTTGCGATACAAATGAGCTGGATTTCTGAAGGTTGGCTCTGAAGATTTTATTGATTCGACAACATCTTCATAATAAGACATTGCTGAGACAAATAAATCTAAATCGCCATCACTATCACTGTCGAAAAACAATGGTATATAACTTCCATTTAAAGGTTTTTCGACGCCGGCAATGTGTGTAATATCCGAAAAAGAGGATCCGTTGTTTTTGTATAGCTTGTTCGCCCCACTTACGTTCGACACGTATACGTCGAGGTCCCCATCTAGGTCATAGTCTCCTAAAGCAATACCTAAGGATGTTCCAGTGTCGTCTACTCGCCAATCATTACCACGTTCATTAAAATTTTTTCCATCCTGGTTGACAAATAATTTATTGGGAGCTCCAGATCCCGTAACGCCATTCGCCACGTATAGATCTAGCCATCCATCGGAATTTATATCGCCCCATGCAGCGGTGAAGCTATCATCTTTATCTGCTACTCCAAAATCGTCAGCCAAATCAGTAAAATGGGCGTTACCGTCATTTGAATATAACGAATTCTTTTTAGGTCCTTCCCACGCGTCTCTTGTAACGTAAACATCAAGATTGCCGTCGTTGTCGTAATCAGCAATTGCGGTAGCCCAGCCTCCTATAAGGTCATCCAACGAGCTACGGTGCTCAATCTCAACAAAATAATCGGCTTCACGAAGATAAACACCGTGTGGGCTATGGATGCCAACCGAGAAAAGATCCAGGTAACCGTCGCCGTTAAGGTCTGCCCAGGAGCCGCCACGTCCTCGGTCTATTTTATCTACTCCCATACGGTGAGCAACATCCGTAAATTCAAGTGTTTCCGTGTTTCCTGTTAGTTGAACGTCAAAAATATAATTTGTATCTAGATCTCCAGGATATCTCTGATGTAAAGCTGTGTAGGCTAAGCGAAGATTCCAAAGACGAACGGGTCTTAAAGGCGAACCAATCGGTAAAACGTCTATTGCTGTTTTATATGCTTGAACTGCCGATTTGTAGTCTTGAAGCCAGTGGAGTGTTGTCGCGTATAGAAAAGTTAGATGTGGGTCTTGAGGGGTGAGCTTTAATAATTCCTTGAATCCTGCAGCTGCGCGAGAAAAATCTCCTAAGCGTAGGCGTGACGCGGCGGCGCCAGCCTGTGCTTTTTGTGATTCTGGATTTAGAGAAAGGATGGATTCGTATTGGTTAAGGGCTCCTTCCGGATTTGGTGGTGCGTCTGTCATAAGTACGTCCGCGTATGCCATACAAGCAGGTGCATAAGTTGGGAATTGTTTCACTATACGCTCTAATAGGATTTTTGATTTCTTTTCGTTGCCCGTGAATCGGTAGATTTGTGCTAATTGAAAAGCTGCTTCGACTCGATTTGTATCTGCTCTTACAGCCTTAGTCAAATATCGGATTGCTTCTGTTATATCTTTTTCCCTGAGCTTAATTTCTGCCAAGCCAAGAAGTGCTAAATAATTTTCAGGATCACGAGTTAATAGCTTTTCGAAAACAATTGATGCAGAGTCCAAGTTTGAAATCTTTACAAACTTCATCGCTTGATCATGTAAGGACTGCAAAGACTCTTTTTTCTGGTCTGGCGATGTGCAAAATAATTGAAAAATTGCTAATGAGAGAATGGAGAGTCTTATTGCATTACTGAACGATATATTCATTACCAGTTAGATCTCGCAGTGTTTTTAGGGCAGATTCAGAATCTGGACCGTCAAATCTTTTTATCAACGTAATTAAATGGGGGATAGCAGTGGTGTCTTGCAGAAGTTTAACACTTTTGGTGGCTTCCGTTCTAATATGAATACTCGGGTCGTTTAGTGCGGTATGCAAAGTTTGCGCTGCCTCTTTTATTCCTCGGACACCACATAATTGAACGGCGATATAACGTACGGTTTCGTCGGTGTCCGTTACTAGGTGAATAACATGTTGTGTTGCGAGATGAGTCCACTGCTTGCCGATAGCAGCAAGGGCCGCTTTCCTGACTAACGGGGAAGGGTCTGACATTAAAGCAAGGATGGTTGACGAAGTTGATGAATCTCTAAGTGAAGATAATCCCTCAATAGCAGCAGCTCGTGATTCAGCGGTTTTTGAATGAAGGCTAAAGTGAGTTAGAGTGTCGACTAGTTCGGGTCGGTGTATTTTCCCGATGGCTCTAAGAGCTTGATTTTTTACATAAGGATTTGGATCGTGGGCTAAACTGAGGAGAATATCCGAAGCACTTGGAGAACCGATCCGACCTAAAATTTGCGCGCCGATATATCTGACTGTGTCTGGTGCGTCGGCGATAACTTGAACGATGGGTTTAACACTATTCTCACCCAAATCTATCAAGGTATACGCCGCTTTTCTCCTAATATGGGAGCGTTCGTCGCTCAGTTGGGCGATTAAATCGGTTGTGTCAGTCTGTGCGCATGCGGAAAGTAAGCATACGACAGAAATAAAAAGCAGTTTAGATAGAATGCTACGTATCTTTGGCACTATTGAATTTACTCTTGGCGCTTTCTGGAACTATAACAAAAGACAAACCGGAAACAGCCTAATTGACCATTTGCATCAGGCGTTGAGTCATGGATCCTTCTTGAGTAAGAGCATATACGATCACATTTATTGCCATCTGCATTTGACGCAATTTGTCTTGTCCGTCCGAGGATTCCGTGAACCCGAGTCCGAGACTGAAGCTTATTCCGACGAGTCGATCTTTGATGAAATGACCTGTAGTATACGACCAAGCATTCTGATTTTTATTGGAGCTTGTTCCTCGTGTGGATGTTGGAGCACCACCTTTGAATTCAAAATAGGAACTGAAAACTGGATGATCATCAGGAAGACGTTCAGACCAGAAATCTTTCCCTTCGACTAATCCACCATACTTAACTAAGCATTCGTGAAAACCTCCGATACCTCC